>CAZMKH010000047.1:0-7965 GCA_964566455.1 uncultured Campylobacteraceae bacterium
GTTATAATAACACTTTTTAAATCATACCTCTCTTTGAGCAAAAAACCGGCTTTTTTCAAACTCTCATCATCAACTATCTTGATACCGGTAGCCATCTCAGCTTCTTTTTTATTTGGTGTTATCAGTGTAGCACCGCTGTATTTAGAGTAATCACTCCCTTTTGGATCAATAAAAACAGGTATATTTTTTATGTTTGCATAAGCTATAATCTTTTTTGTAAGCGAATCAGTAAGCACACCCTTTGCATAGTCTGAGAGCAGTATTAAATCATACTCATTTGACATAACTTCAAGCAGTTTTTCTTCACTCTCTTTAGATATGTCATCTTTACTCTCTTTATCAAAACGCAACATTTGTTGATTGGATGAAATAACTCTTGTCTTTTTGGATGTATGTCTTGCTTCTTGACAAACCAAATTATTTAAGTCAATATCTTTGGACGAGAGTCTTTTTTTTATCCACTCTCCATTTTCATCATCTCCTATAACACTTGCGACATTTACTTTTGCACCAAGAGCCAAAAGGTTATTTATCACATTCCCCGCACCGCCGAGAAGCATCTCTTCCTTTTCTATCTCCACCACCTGCACAGGAGCCTCAGGAGAAATCCTTTCAACTTTACCAAAAAGATAGTGATCTATCATAAGATCACCGATAACTAAGATATTTGGCTTCATAACTCTTTCTCATAAATTCTTTTTATCTCAGGCAAATATGCCTTTATGCCCTCTTCAAGGGAAAATCCAGGCTCATAATCCAAATACTCCCTGCTAAGAGATATATCAGCTTCGGTAAAAAATTGATACTGTTTTTCATAAGGGTTTGGGATATATGTATCTTCTCTTTTTATGCCAAGTTCATTTTTTAGTATATCTACGATATCTTGAAAGCTTCTTGCTTTTCCTGTTCCAACATTGTAGATGCCACTTTTTTTAGGTTTGCACGCTTTTATATTTGCCTGAATAACATCTTGAATATATATAAAGTCTCTTTTTATCTTGTTGCTTCCAACAAATAGCTTTGCATTCTCACCTCTTAAAAGCTGCAAACCAAACTGCAATATCATAGATGCGGTTTTATTTTTAAAAAATTCCCTTTCTCCATAAACATTAAAATATCTCAAGCCTACTATCGGTATATCACAATCTTTTATATATTTTTTAGCAATATTGTCCATCATAAGTTTACTAAATCCGTAGACATTGTTTGGCTGCTCATAACCTATGCTAAACCTGTCACTGTCTCCATAAGTGGCAGCACTGCTTGCATAAACCATACAGGCTTTCATTTTTTTTGCCATTTCAAGCAAATCAACAAATGCATTGACATTTGTATCTACCATTATCTTTTGATCACCTACAGTGGTATCACTGATGGCAGCTTCATGAAATATATAATCAAACCCGTAAGTTTCTAATTTTTTTATATCTTCTTTATTTGTAATATCTCCGCTTATGACAGTTCCATTGAAACCTATAAGATTTTTAAAATGTCCGAAGCTTTTTAGATTACCGTTACTAAAAGTCTCTTCATTTCTAAATTTATCAAATACTACTACATTAGCTTTTGGAAAATTGTTTTGAAAGTAAAATGCGAGATTGCTGCCTATAAAACCGGCTCCACCTGTTATAAGTATATTTTTTTTATTAAAATCAATATCACTGTATCTCATCTATTATCCTAATTTTTTATGATATCAATTATATCATAAAGTGATTGAACACTATATTTTGCCGAGGAAGTTTTTTGGTTTTGGTTGGAAATTAGGATAGTATTTTTTACTCCTGCATTTTTTGCAGCTTCCATATCACTTGGCTTGTCTCCTATCATCCAGGATGCAGCAGGGTCAATATCAAATTCATCTATAGCATCTTTTAACATTTTGGGTTTAGGTTTTCGACATTCGCAGTTATCATCAGGTAAATGAGGGCAATGATAAACTTTTTGTATTGTTATACCACTTTTTTTAAACTCTTCAATCATCCATGATGTTAATTTGTCAAAATCATCCTCACTGTAATACCCTCTTGCAATTCCAGACTGATTTGTTATCACAAAAAGCCTGTATCCTAGATGTTGAGCATATTTTAAAAGTTCAAAAATCCCATCACAAAAAACAAAATCCTCTTTTTTGTAAAGGTAGGATTTGTCGATATTTACAACACCGTCTCTATCGAGAAAAAGAGCTTTACTCTTTTGTTTCATCTTCCAAATCTTTTATATATTCTTGATAGATATCAGCTCTAAAACTTTTCTTTTGCTTTTTACATAGAATTTTTGCTTTTACAAGATAGTCTTTGGCTTTTTTACTGTCTTTTATCTGATATTTCAAAATTTTTCCAGTATAATAGTATGCATAAAAATTATCTTTATCCAAAGAGATAACTTTTGCCAACTCTTCTATCGCCCTGTAAGCCTGATTGGTTCTGGAAAGATCAAGTGCCAAAGTTAGTCTTGCATCTATCTGGTCGGGAGAAATTTGCAGGCTTTTATTGTAAGCTTTGATAGACTCTTTGAAAACACCCATTTTATAGTAAGCTGCACCCAAAATATTCCAAGAGTTTATATCATTGTTTTTTACAGCTGTTTTTTTGAGTTTGGTTAAGTATTTGGCAATTTTAAGAATCTTATGAATTTTTCTGTTTTTTATAAATTCCGGGTCAGTTTTATCAGCTTGCACCAAAAGTTCCAACCCTTTTTCAACTTTACCGTTTTTAAGATAAATATGTATAAGCTTTAAGACACATTCCATATCTTTAGGGTTTTTTTGAACCAATTTTTGCAATACTGCTTCACTTTGATTTTTATCATTTTGAAAATTCAAATATCCACTCTCCTTACAACTACTTTCACCGGCTGACAGGATAGTATATCCAAGCAAAATCAAACATAACAATAGTGATATTCTCTTCATAAAAACCCTAATATAAAAATTTTATGTATTATAGTAAAAAAATACACTCACATCCATAAGAGATAAAAGCTGACTTTAAAAATAAGCTTTTATAAAGAAAAAATAGATATAATAACGAGATAAATTTTAAGGAGAGTATATGAAAAAATTAGTAATTGCCACATTGGTAACTGCCGGAGCATTATCTTTAATGGCGGCTGACGGTAAAGCTTTGACTGCAAAATGTGCAGGTTGTCACGGTGCTGACTTTAGTAAAAAAGCACTTGGTGTTTCTAAAGTTGTAAAAGGTATGAAAGCTGACGAGATAGTAAAAGCACTTGAAGGTTACAAAGCCGGAACATTCGGCGGTCCTATGAAAGGTGTTATGAAAGGTCAGGTAGCAACTTATAGTGATGAGCAAATCAAAGCTGTAGCTGATTATATAGCATCTATCAAGTAATCAATCAGGAGGAGCATACCCCTTTTGCTCCTTCTTTCTCTTTATCTCTTTTTTTCTTTTTTCCAAATTTACAGCATCATTTAATTCATCTTCCCCATCAAACTTTGCACCGTCTAAAAACTTTTTTTGGTCATCAAACTGCCCAGTTCTAAGCCCCCACAAAAGTGCCCAAAGTCCCAAAGCACCCAAAAAAGTTGAAACCCCTATCATTATCGCGACAATTCCGCTACTCATTTTATACCACCAAATTTTTCATTTTTAATTTAATTCTATACGAATTTCCAACAACCAAAAGCGAGCTAAGTGACATACTTAAAGCTGCGACTAACGGTATCACATATCCCATCATAGCCAGTGGTATCGTAATAGCGTTATAAGTAGCAGAAAGCAGCAAGTTTTCTTTAATACTCAGATATACTCTTCTGCTCAACTTTATGGCATCTTTCAAAGAGTTTATATCATCATTCAGCAAAATCACATCGCTCACTTCCACACTCACTTCCGCTCCGCTTCCCATACTTACTGCTATATCACTCAAAGAGAGTGCCAATACATCATTTATTCCGTCACCCGCCATAATGACAATCTTTCCTTCTTTTTGCAATTTTTCAATAATGTCTGCTTTATCTTTTGGGAACAGAGAATGATACACTTCATCAATACCTACTTCACTGGCAATCTTTTGTGCTATCTTTTCATTGTCTCCTGTTAGCATTATGGTTTTCAATCCCATCTTTTTTATCTCTTTTATAGCCTCTTTTGCTCCTTTTTTTGGAGTATCTTTTAACTCAATTACCGCTTTTACATTATCATCTATCGCAAAAACAAACAGGCTGTTTTTATACTCTTTTTCAAATTCTATACCCATCTCTTTTATAAGTTTTGCATTACCGCCAAAAACTTTTTTCTCATCAAGTTTTGCACTTATGCCTCTTGCTTCTATGTTTTTCATATCTTTTAGTTCTATCTCTTTTATATCCTCACAGTTTTGCTTTAAATATTTTGCAATAGCCTTGCTTATGGGATGTTTGGAGGATTTAACCAGAGAATATAAAATATTTATGTCAAACTCTTCAACTTTGTCAAATTTTATTACTTTTGGTTTACCTTCGGTAATGGTTCCTGTTTTATCAAGTACCAAAGTATCACTCTTTGCCATGCTCTCTAAAAAAGAAGCCTCCTTGAAAAGGATACCTTTTTTAGAAGCAACTCCTATACCAATAAGTGTTGCCATAGGAGTCGCAAGTCCCAATGCACAGGGGCAGGCTATGACAATAACCGAAATAGCCACTATCAAAGCTCTTTCAAATCCACTATCAAGATAAAAATACCAAAACAGAAATGTTATAAGCGACAATGACAATATGGTAAAAGAAAAATATCCGCTGATTTTATCTGCAAGCTTTTCTATATGAGGCTTTTTTACGATGGATTCGTCAAGCAAAGATGCGATGGTACAAAGCATTGAACTGCTGTAATCTTTTGTAGCTTTATATCTTATCACCGAGTCGAGTCCAATTGAACCGCTGATAATTTCATCTCCTTGTTTTTTATATATCGGCTCACTCTCTCCAGTCAGGCTTGAGAGATCAAAATTCCCCTCACCCAAAAGGATAACCCCATCTATAACAACTTTGTCACCGGGCTTTATCTCTATGATATCACCCTCTTTTATCTCCTCTACAGGCATCAGGACTTTTTCATCTCCAAGCACTACCAGTACTTCGGTAGGGATTGAGCCAAGCATACTGTCCATGGAGTCAACAGCACTTTTTTTACTTAAAACTTCTAGATATTTTCCTACAAATACAAATGTAACTATCATCGTTACAGAGTCAAAATAGACTTCTCCATTTCCGGTAACCATTGCATATATGGAGTAAATGTAAGCCAAAGTTGCTCCGGTTGCCACAAGAACATCCATATTGACAAATCTATTTTTTAGCCCGAAATAAGCACCTTTGAAGTAAACCCATCCTGTATAAAAAAGCGTAGGTGTAGCAAGCACAAACTCGGCAATATTCAAAACATTTTTCATATCACTTCTCATGCCTGTAAAGTATCCGGTGTACTGTGCAATGGCTATCCACATGATATTCATAGTGGCAAATATGGCTACAAGAAGCCTGGAGTAATAATCTCTCCTTGCCTTATTAGCTTTTTCTTCTTGAAGTTTTGGATCATAAGGATATCCATTATATCCAATGCTTCTTATCTTTTGGATAATCTCGGATAGTTTTATGATATCCGGATCCCAAACAATTTTGGCTTTATTGTTTGTATAGTTTATGTTAGCTTCAACTATTCCTTCCGTTTGATGAAGCACTTTTTCATTTAGCCACACACAGGCTGAACAATGTATACCCTCTATGATAAGATTGATTTCAAAAAGTCCCTCTTTTTCATTTATATATTTTTTCTTAAAACCTTCAAGGTCAAACTTGTGAAGATCGTCATTTAACTCTTTTGGAGGTTCAAGTTTGTTATTGCCTGCTTTTTCGTAAAAGTCGTCAAGACCTTCACTTCTTAGGAGATGATAAATGCCCTGACATCCTTTGCAGCAAAAATATTTTACATCACCGCTATCCTCATCTTTTATCATTACTTTTTCATCAAATTCCAGCTTACAGTGATCGCAAACAACTTTAGACAAAATCATCCTTCCATACAAGTTGGTTAGAATTATAACTGACCTTACACACTATATCACACCATCAGTGAGTTTTAAAGTGTATGAGTGCAAGGCGGTTTTGCTTTGGCATAGCCATAGCTATGTTAAAGTGAAACTAACGAAGCAATCGTGCACTTTAAAACTCACCCAAAGGGCATTATAGAATGTAGTATTCTACTTCGTTAGAAAATTTCCACCATAGCTACGGCTATGCCAAAAACTTTCTGCCTCGTATTATACCACATTCTACAATGCTGATGATGCGATATAGTGTGTAAGGTCAGTTATAGAACATTTTTGCTGAAAGTAAACAAACAAAGTCATAACAAAGTAATTTAAGAATTAAAATAGTATACTATGTAATAAAAATTTTGAATAGGAGAGTTGCAGTGGGTTTTCTTGACAAGATATTTGGAAAAACTGATAAAGAAACAAAAGAAAAAACCGATAAAAGCTTTCAACTGTCTAAAAATGTAGGGGTACCTTACAATGATGACTTGATTAAAACCTTAGCTAAAGACCACAAAGAACTTATTGAAGATTTTACCAAAATTGCAAAAGCCGCACAAAATAAAAAATATAAAACTCTCAAACAATACCTCAAGGCATTCAAGGTAAATCTGGAAATTCATAACTACAGTGAAAAAATTCAACTCTATCTCTATCTTAAAAATTACTACAAAGATACAGACAATGAAGCTTTTATAGAAGATATGTCAAAATCAGCCGAAGAGATTTATGATAGCGTTTACAGTTTTTTAAAAAAATATGAAACTGTCGAATTCAATGACCAATACCTGGGTCTTTTCAAGAATGAGCTCGAAGCAATAGGCAGAATTTTACAATCAAGAATAGAAGTCGAAGAAACTGAGCTTTATCCTTTGTATAAACAATAGGTTTTGCAGCTTTAATTTGACAAAAACCCCAACTTATTATAAAATACACCCATTAAAACTTTTAGCATAAATACTGCTTCAAAACTACAAAAAGTACTTAATTCAAATAAAACAAAAGAAGGTAGAATGAACACTTCAGACAATTCAAAACAAAACGGGCAGAATAAAACTGCTTCCAACTCCGGTACCAACGGAAAAAAATATAACGGAAAAAGGACACATATTCCGGTTGACGGTTACAGAATAGAAGAACTCCGCAAAAAAAATATAGAAGAACTTATAGAGATAGCCTCGGACCTGGGTATTGAAAATCCAAACCAATATAAAAGACAGGATTTGATGTTTGAGATACTAAAGTCTCAAACAAGCAAAGGCGGATATATACTCTTTACAGGAATATTGGAGATAACCCATGAAGGTTACGGCTTTTTAAGAGCAGTTGATGAAAACCTAAGCGACAGTGCCAATGATGCTTATGTAAGCGCCACACAAGTCAAAAAGTTTGCTCTAAGAACCGGAGATGTTGTAACAGGACAGGTCAGACCTCCAAAAGACCAGGAGAGATACTATGCACTTTTAAAGATAGAAGCTATAAACTATCTTCCTATGAAAGAGAGCAGGAACAGACCTCTTTTTGAAAACCTGACTCCTTTATATCCGACTGAAAGACTAAAACTTGAGTATGATCCTTTAAAGCTGACAGGAAGAGTACTTGATCTTTTTATCCCCATAGGAAAGGGTCAAAGAGCTCTCATAGTCGCACCTCCAAGAAGCGGTAAAACGGAACTTTTAAAAGAGTTGGCTCACGGCATCACACACAATCATCCCGAAGTTGAACTTATCGTACTTTTGGTCGATGAAAGACCTGAAGAAGTTACTGATATGCAAAGAAGTGTAAAAGGTGATGTTTACAGCTCTACATTTGATCTCTCAGCCAACAATCATGTAAGAGTTGCTGAACTTGTTATAGAAAAAGCCAAAAGAAGGGTCGAGATAGGAAAAGATGTAGTGATACTACTTGATTCTATCACTAGACTTGCAAGAG
>CAZMKH010000048.1:0-2247 GCA_964566455.1 uncultured Campylobacteraceae bacterium
TGATTGTTGTGAAGTTGAAATAAAACAGTATTGACTATAGTGGAGTATTTTCTCTTTAAAAAGTTTTTGTGTCTTTTTTCACTGTTTTTTATAACCGCATAAAAGGTAATACCTATAAATAAAATGGATATCAAAAAGACAGTCGTTATGTTGAAAAATATAGAGTTTTTATTGATTTTTATCATTGGTCGCTAAACTTGTATCCCATTCCTCTTATGGTTTGAAGATATTTTGGATTTTTGGGATCATCTTCAATCTTTTTTCTTATCCTGTTTATGATAACAGCCAATGAACTGTCAAAATTGTACTCTTCATTTTCAAAACTTCCCTGAGTTAAAAGCTCTTCTCTTGGGATGATGTATCCTCGCTTTTTGATAAAAAAAGCGAGGATCATATACTCTGCTGCGGTAAGTTTTACAGTCTCACCGTTTTTTTTGATCTCTTTCTTCTGCGGATTAAGCTCAAATATATGCTTTTCATCATCCTCTTTGAATTGTTTGGTGTGTTTTTCATATCTTCTAAGGATTGCTTTTATCCTTACTTCAAGCTCTCTTGGGTCATAAGGCTTTGGCAGATAGTCATCAGCTCCTATTTTAAGAGCTGTTACTTTATCTACGATACTGCTTCTAGCAGATGATATAATGATGGGTATCTTTGCATTTTCCACAACCTCTTTACAGACATCAAGCCCATCCATTCCGGGAAGTGTAAGGTCAAGTATCAAAAGATCATAATCTTTCAAAGACAAAGCTCCAAGCCCGATATAAGGGTCTTCATAATTATCTACTTCTATATTAAAATCTTTTAGATAATCTATCAAAACTCCGGCAAGCTCGGTATCATCTTCTATCATCGCTATATGTATCACAATTTACCTCATCATTATATATCTTGCTTTTGTAAGAGTAATAAAATCTTCTCTTTGTTGCTTATTGAGTATTTTAAAGATATCTTCTATTATATTTGCTTTAGTTTTTATTTTATTTTCTTGCATAGATAGCATAATTTTTATATATTTCTCTTTATTAAAGTTGTCTTGACCATAAGCCTCAAGAACTTTATTGTAATTCATTTTATATCTATTTTTAGATTTATACTTTTTTAATAATTTGACTATCTCTTGTTTTTGTGTTTTACTCAGGTTAAGTTTAAAAAGAGTACTCATCATCATATTTTTATGAATATTTCTCATACCTTTTTTCTTATGCATACAGCTATGTTTGCAATTTCTCATCTTTTTATTCCACTTGTGGGAATTTTTTTTCATCATAGCATAATCCATGCCACCTTTATGCTTTTTTTTACATGAACTATCTTTTTTTTGGTACACTTCTTGTTTTGTCATACCGTCATCGTATTCACTATATCCATTTTGAGCCATTAAAAGCGTACTAAGTCCTATAGAAGCAATCGCTCCAACTATGATTTTCTTTTTCATTTCATCTCCTTTTTTACCGTTGTGGTAAATTATTTGTGATGAAATTGTATCAGTATAGCTTAAACCATGTATAAATCGAACATTAACTCAATATTAACCGATATAATTTAGCATATCCAAAATATGTTGGGATATGTGATATTTTTTTTCAGCAACATCTTCAATGTCCAGTTCTAAAAATTTCCCCTCTTTGTATCCTATTACCACATTTGATTTTTCACTTCTTAAGAGTATATCAACCGCTCTTACGACAAATTCAAATGCCATCAATCTTTCAAAAACAGTCGGATTGCCTCCTCTTTGGATATACCCTAAAACACTTTTTCTTGTCTCAAGGCCTAAATTTTTCTCCATCCACTCCACCATACAATCTGTCTTGTTAACACCCTCGGCTATAAAACACAAAACATAGTTTCTTCCGTTTTTTATCTCTTCAAGAAGAATTTTTTTTGCAAGGTTAAGATCAAGTGCGACTTCCGGTATCAGACAAAGTTCAGCACCACACGCTATGGCAGAAGTGGCACAAAGATATCCGCACTCTCTGCCCATCGTCTCTATAACAAAACCTCTTTTGAAAGTTGAAGCGGTATCTCTTATCTTGTCACTTGCATCTCTTATGACATTAAGCGCCGTATCAACTCCCAGACAGTATTCGGTTCCGGCTATATCATTATCTATAGTTGCCGGAATTCCGACAAATCGTACATCAAACTCTTTACAAAAGATATCCATAGCCCTGAAACTCCCGTCTCCACCAAGTACTATGATAGACTCAATCGCTCTTTTTTTCATATTTTCATATGCAATTT
>CAZMKH010000048.1:2347-7869 GCA_964566455.1 uncultured Campylobacteraceae bacterium
ATTATATCACAGTAAAAACATAAATACGTTTCATTTCTACACATATATCAAATTTTTAGTGACATCATTATAACATTTAAGTCAATGCTACGATTTTGCTATGATAACTTTTTATAATAAAACCGTAAAAAAATGAAAGGAGAAGCTTATGACTGAAGAAAAAGCAAAAGCTTACTGGAAAGAGAATATCTCTACCATACTGAAGCTTTTATTTATTTGGTTTATAGTCTCATATGGTGCTGGTATACTTTTCATCAACCAGCTTAACGCGATCGAAATCAGCGGGGTAAAACTCGGTTTTTGGTTTGCACAGCAAGGCTCTATTTATGTCTTTGTTATTTTGATTTTTGTATATGCAAAATGGATGAATAGCATAGATGAAAAATATGATGTACATGAGTAAGGAGAAAAAATGGATTTACAAACTTTAATTTACCTTTTTGTCGGACTCTCCTTTGCTCTATATATCGCTATAGCCATTTGGAGCAAGGCTGGAAGCACAAAAGAGTTTTATATCGCAGGCGGTGGAGTTCATCCTATTGCCAACGGTATGGCAACAGCAGCCGACTGGATGAGTGCGGCTTCGTTTATATCACTTGCAGGTATCATAGCTTTTAAAGGCAGTGACGGTGGCGCATATCTTATGGGATGGACCGGAGGCTATGTACTTTTGGCACTTTTACTGGCACCTTATCTTAGAAAATTCGGCAAATTTACAGTACCTGATTTTATAGGTGACAGATACTACTCTGATGTGGCAAGAACTGTTGCGGTAGTAGCTGTTATATTTATATCTTTTACATATGTTGCAGGACAGATGAGGGGTGTCGGTATAGTATTTTCCAGATTTTTACAGGTTGATGTAAACACGGGAGTTATTATAGGTATGGCGATAGTTTTCATCTATGCGGTACTTGGCGGAATGAAGGGTATAACATATACTCAGGTCGCCCAGTATACAGTTATGATATTTGCCTATACCATTCCTGCCATATTCCTTTCCATTCAGGTAACCGGAAATGCCATCCCTCAACTTGGAATATTCGGTCAAACAACTTTTGCCTTTCATGACGGAGTCAAAACCATACCGGCAGGTACTTTTTTGATGCATGCACTTGACCAATCCATTCAAGACCTTGGTTTCAATGCCTATACTCAACCGGGGAGTCTTTGGAATATGTTCATGCTTACAGTTGCTTTGATGGTCGGAACTGCGGGTCTTCCTCATGTTATAGTAAGATTTTTTACCGTCCCAAGAGTAAGAGATGCCAGGATAAGTGCCGGATGGGCGCTTCTTTTCATAGCGATTCTTTATACTACGGTTTCATCAGTAGCAGCTTTTTCAAGAGTAAATTTGATAAAAAATGTTCAAAATGTACCTTATAAAGAGTTTGTTGAAGGAAAAGTAAAACATCTTGACGGCACGCCAAATGACGGCCACTGGTTTAAAACATGGGAAGACGGCGGACTTTTGGCATGGAATGACAGAAACAAAGATGGAAAAATTCAGTATGCTCACGGTAAAGCTTTTATTGGCAAAAAAGGCAAACCTCATTTTGACGGAAAAACTGCACCTGACGGCCACAGACTTACCTCCAATCCTGCAGGTGCCCCAACAGAAGCAGAACTAAAGAAAAACAATGGCATAGCCAATGAGATATATGTCGACAGGGATATTATGGTATTGGCTAACCCGGAAATTGCCAATCTTCCAAACTGGGTCATAGCCTTCATAGCTGCGGGTGGTTTGGCTGCGGCTCTTTCAACTGCTGCAGGTCTGCTACTTGTTATATCCTCATCCATCTCTCATGATTTGATGGGTCAGGTACTTTTTAAAGACCCGACAACAGGGCTTTCAAAACTCAGTGAGAAGGCTGAACTTTTATGGGCTAGGATTGCAGCGGTAGTTGCCATACTGGTGGCAGGCTACCTGGGCATAAATCCTCCGGGATTTGTTGCACAGGTTGTTGCCTTTGCATTCGGCTTGGCAGCTGCCAGCTTTTTCCCTGCCATTATAATGGGAATCTTTTACAAAAGAATGAACAAGCAAGGTGCGATTGCAGGTATATCAACAGGACTTATATTTACTTTCGGATATATAGTTTACTTTGTATTTATGGGAGGAGACCCAAAAGATTATCTATTTGGTGTTGCTCCAACAGGTATTGGAACAATTGGCATGGTACTTCATTTTGTAGTAGCTATAATAGTAGCCAAAATGACTGCTCCACCTCCAAAAGAGATACAGCAAATTGTTGAAAATATTAGAGTTCCAAGAGGAGCCGGTGCGGCACACGCACACTAAAACAGAGGGGGATTCCCCCCTCTTATAAAATGGAGAAGATATGAGCCTGCATGACCAAAAAGAGTTTTTAAAAAGTATTCACCCTTTTGATATACTAGATGATAATGAGATGGAAATGTTACTAAAAGAAGTAACTATAGCCTATTACCCGAAAGAGAGCATTCTTATATCACCGACAAAGCTACCGCAAAAACTTTTTTTTATCATAAAAGGAGTAGTAAACGAATACAGTGAAGAAGAACTTTTAAGAGAATACCATGAAAAAGATTTTTTCGATGAAAATGTACTGATATATGATAAAAGTGAGCATATTTTCGTTGTTTCGGAGGATTTGATATGTTATGAACTTGGCAAGAAAGGTTTTTTAACTCTTTTTAACAAAAATAAAGAGTTTAAAAACTTTTTTTTACTTGATATAACAGGCAAACTTCAAGCCTTGAAGAAAAAAACAAAAAATGAAGATATAAGCGACTTTATGACAGCAAAAGTAAATGAAGCCTACCTGCACAAACCCTGCCTGGTAGATGAAAAATGCTCTTTGGAAAATGCCGTAAAACTCTCTATCAAACAAAAAAGCTCATCCATTATCATACAAAAAGGTGACAGTTACGGCATCATAACTGACAGTGACCTTAAAAAATACCTGCTTTTTGGACTTCATTATCTTAAAGAAGAGGTAAGTTATGCTGCAAATTATCCTTTGATATGTGTTGATTGGGATGAATTTTTGTACAATGCTCTTTTTATCTTTACCAAACACTCCATAAAGAGAGTTGGTGTATTAAAAGAGAGTAAATTAGTTGGAGTTTTGGAGCAAATCGATCTTTTGAGTTTTTTTGCCAATCAAACCCATCTCTCTATCGTAAAAACCGAAAAAGCTTCAACTATCGAAGAGCTAAAAGATGCAAGTCGGGATTATATCAATATAGTAAAAGCATTACATGCAAAAAATGTACAATACGGCTATATATCAAAACTTATATCAGAAATAAACAGTAAAATTTTTCAAAAACTTTTTGAATTTATAATTCCTGTAGAGCTTCGGGATAAATGCTGTTTTATTGTTATGGGAAGCGAGGGAAGAGAAGAACAGGTCATTAGAACCGACCAGGATAATGCTCTTATCATAAAAGACAGGATTGATAAAAAAAGGTTTTACCCCTATGCAAAAAAGATAAATGAAGCACTTTTGAGTTTCGGATATCCAAAATGCGATGGAAATATAATGCTCTCAAACGAGTATTGGTGTAAAAATGAAAGCGAATACAAAAAAGAGTTGGATAGATGGATATTTACCCCTGATGAAGAGAGTTTTATGTATTTTTCCATATTTTTTGATGCCAGAAGTATAGCAGGGGATGAGACTTTGCTTGAAGATTTAAAAAATTATACTTTTGATGAATTTAACGGAAAAAATGATATCTACATGGCACATTTTGCAAAGCTATCACTTCTTTTTGATACGCCTGTAGGATTTTTATCATCGATTTTGAAAAAAAACAGAGAAATAGATATAAAAAAAGCAGGTGTTTTCCCTATAGTTCAAGGAGTTAGAGCACTTTGTCTGAAATATAAAATAAAAGAGTATTCAACCGCCAAAAGAGTTGAAGCACTAAATACTAAAGGCATCATTTCCAAAGAGTTAAAAAGTGAACTTTTGGAATCATTTGAAATACTTTCATCCTTAAGAGTAGAAACCGGACTAAAAAATATAGAAAATGGCAATAAGCCGACAAATAAAATAGATTTGGACAATCTTACCAAAATAAAGAGGGATTTATTGAAAGATAGTTTACAAATTGTAAACAATTTTAAAAAGTTTATCACCCATCACTTCTCTTTAGAGAAAGTTTTATGATAAAAAGACTAAAATGTATATTAAATAAAAACAGCTTAAAAGACAAAAGATATGAGTATCTTTTTGAAGATAAAGATTATAACGAGTTGGTATCACTTGATTTGGAAACCACAGGATTAAATCCAAAAAAAGATGAGATACTCTCCATAGGAGCCGTAAAGATAAGAGAAAATGAAATACTTCTCAACGAAAGCCTGGAGCTTTTTGTAAAGCCGACAAAAAATATAGATGAAAAAAGTATAGAGATTCATCATATAAGACCCTGTGACCTTGAAAATGCCATAGGTATAGATGAAGCCATAAAAAAACTTTTGGATTTTATAGGAGGAAGGATACTTATAGGATATTATATAAAATTTGACTATGAAATGATAAGCAAATATACAAAGAAAATAATCGGATGCAAACTGCCAAACGAAACTATAGAGTTATCATCAATGTATTATAAAAGAAAGAGAAAGTCGTCAGCCTATGAGTTTGTTGATTTGAAATTTGATACCATTTTAAAGGAGCTTGATTTGCCGAGGCTTTACAAACATGATGCACTAAATGATGCCATTATGTCGGCAATGATGTATCTTAAACTAAAAAACATCCCCGAATACAAAGGGGCTTACAGTTAAATTTTTTATATCTTTGTTTATTTTTGAACAAAGATATAAAAAATTTTAAAGGAGGCTAAATGAGCGAAATATTTTATCCCAACAGGGAGTTTAGCAAACAAGCTAGGATAAAAAATATGTGCGAGTACAAAGAAATTTGTGCCGAAGTTGATGATGATTATGAAGCATACTGGGACAAACTTGCCAAAGAAAAAATAGAGTGGTACAAACCGTATGACAAGGTTTTGGATGAGAGTGAAGCTCCTTTTTACAAGTGGTTTACAGGAGGTAAGCTGAACATTACTCATCAGTGTATAGGAAGACATTTGGATACCAGAAAAAACAAAGCTGCTATCATTTGGGAAGGCGAGGACGGCTCTAGAAGAATTATAACCTATCTGCTTCTTTACTACAGAGTAAACAGATTTGCCAACCTTTTGAAAAACAAATTTGGAGTAAAAAAAGGTGATAGAGTTGTTATTTATATGCCTATGATTCCTGAAGCTGCTTTTGCGATGCTGGCTTGTGCCAAGATAGGTGCAATCCACTCTGTTGTTTTTGGAGGGTTTAGCGCGGAAGCCTTAAGAGACAGGATAATTGATGCGGGAGCAAAACTTGTCATCACAGCTGACGGAGCATACAGAAGAGGCAATCCTTACCTTCTAAAACCTATAGTTGACAAAGCTTTGGAAGAGGGATGCGAATGCGTTGAAAATGTTTTGATGGTTCAAAGAAACTTCGAAGAAGTTGATATGGT
>CAZMKH010000049.1:0-7828 GCA_964566455.1 uncultured Campylobacteraceae bacterium
ATGAAAAAGACAACCAAAGATAAACATATAAAAATAGCCAATGATATTATGTACTATATCTACAGGTATATCGATACTGATATAAATTTGGATGAATTAAGCAAAGATCTAAAAATAAGTAAATTTCACATGCATAGAATTTTCAAACAAGAGTTTGGAGAAAATATCTATGAGAGTATAATATCAATCCGTCTTCAAAAAGCTTCAAGTCTGCTTCTAACAAATAAAAGTTCAACTATAACCGATATCGCAAAAATGTGCGGATACAGCTCCCAGGGCGCTTTTACAAGAGTATTTAAACAAAAATTCTCCATAACTCCAAAAGAGTGGAGAAAAGGAGGGTATAAAAAATTTACGACTAACATTATCACAAAATCCAAAAGTGCAAGTTTGGCCAGTGCAAAGTTTTCACATTTAAAACCAAAAATTATAAAGATATCACCCTTTATAGCATATTATATTCGCCATAAAGGCTACAATAAATCCATCTGTAATACTTGGCAAAAACTCCAGACTTGGGTTTTGTGTAACGGTATAGAAAATTTCAAACAAATAGGCCTCCATCATGACAATCCTACGATAACACCGCTTGATGAGTGCAGATACAATGCCTGCATAACAGTAGAAGAGAAGTTAAAAAATGTAAATCTTCCTATGCTTACCATTCCAGAGGGTGTATATGCAAGGTTTGATTTTGAGGGAAAATATGGCGATATACTAAAATTTATGAATTGGGTATATTTTGAATGGCTCATAAACAGTGGATATGAAACTACTACCAACCCATCTTTTGCAATTTATGAAAAAAACCATTTTTTAGAAGAAGATGAAAAATTTATAGTAAGTTACCATATCCCTATAAGAATATAGTACTATTACTATCACCTGACCCCTATATCAAAAATTGCAAATTTTGATATAATTCAATAATTAATTTATGAGGTATAAAAAATGGTTGAACTTTATGACGGTCCTTTAAATGTTGAAGAGATACTAACTCGGTGGTACAATACTTATAAAGATAAAAATTACGGTGCTTTTATCAATTTTGTCGGCATCGTTAGAGATGAAGACGGAATTGACGGGCTTAGTTTTGATATATATGAGCCTATTTTGGAAAGCTGGTTTGAAAAATGGCAAGAAAAAGCAAAAAAACAAAATGCCTATCTTTTGATGGCTCATTCCCGCGGAGATGTGCCAAATCATAAAACTTCTTATATTTCAGCCGTACTTTCTCCAAAAAGAAAAGTTTCTTTAAAAATGATAGAGGAGTTTGTGGAGGATTTCAAAGCAAATGCTCCGATATGGAAGTATGATTTAAAAAACGGCAAAAGAGAGTACGCATTTGATAGAAGTACGCCGATTGAGGGAAGCGGGATATTGTCTTGAGGATTTAGGGTTTGCTCTAATCACGAGTTAAGAATTACTAATCACGAATATTGGAGGGAAAATGAAAAAATTTATTGGATTTGATGAGTCATTGAGGATATTGAAAGATACTTTTGATGAAGAGGTTGGTTGTGAACAACTGTTCTTGGATGCGACTCTTGGAAGAGTGTTAGGTGAAGATATAATTGCCAAAGAGAACTCTCCAGAGTATGAAACTTCCGGAATGGACGGGTATGCCATAAGATATGAAGATCAAAAAAAAGGCAAGATTAAGATAATAGACAAACTGCCTGCAGGTACGGCAAATAGTGTAGAAGTAACGGAAGGCACCTGTATAAAAACTTTTACAGGCTCACTCATAAGTAAAGGTGCTGATACTTTGATACCTATAGAAAATGTTGAAGTCGAAGGTGATTATATTATTATAAAAGAGGAAGTTCCAAAGGGTTTTAGTGTAAGACCTGTCGGGGAAAATTATAAAAAAGGTGAAACTCTTATAAAAAAAGGTACTTTAGTAGGCTACGCCGAGATAGGAGTTATGGCCGGATTAAATAAAGTCAAAGTTGCGGTAAAAAGAGAGCCTGTCGTTTCGGTTTTAGCTACAGGAAGCGAAATACTTGAACTAGGAGAAACCAGGACGAATATATCTCAGATAAGAAGCACTAACCACTACACTATAGAAGCCATAGCAAAAAAAACAGGAGCCAAAACACACAATATGGGTGTAGTAGGGGATGATTTGGACAGTATCAAAAAAGCTATACTAAATGCTCTTGAATTTAGTGATATCGTTATCACGACGGGAGGAGTGAGTGTAGGGGATTATGACTTCGTAAAAGAAGCCATTGACTCCATAGAGGCTAAAGTACTTATAAGCGGAGTGGTTATAAAACCGGGGATGCATATCAAAGTTGTAAAAGTGGGGAAAAAATATATCTTTGCACTTCCAGGATTTCCTTATTCTTCGGCAGTAACTACTCATCTGTATGTAATTCCATTGATAAAAAGAATGTTAGGAATTGATGACAGCTATGATGTGATATATGCCAAAATGAATGAGGATTACAAAAAAAGAAGTAAAAAGAGTGAATTTACCGCAGTCAATCTTAGATATGACAAAGATGGCTACAAGGTTGATTTAAAGGGTAAAAAAAGCGGAACAAGCGCTATTTTAACAAACATGTTAAACAGTGTCGCACTTCTGTGGATAGATGAGAATGAAGGCTCTTTGAAAAAAGGTGACATTGCAAGAGTTATAAGAGTTTGATTTGACAACCCTAAAAACTTTTTTTATTTTATTTATAGTTGCTTATATAGGAGTAGCTTTATATCTCTATCTTACTCAAAGAAGCAAGATATTCAACTTTGATATTGTACCTAAAAAAGAGCCGAAAGTTTTAAAAAACTGTACAAAATGTAAAAAAGTTAAACTGATGGTGCAAGATGGGCTTCTTGATGGAGTTTATCTTGATAACTCTTCAAAAAAACTTATCATATATTTTGGTGGCAATGCAGATGATGCTACTGACTTTTTAGAAATCATCAAGGATATAAGAGGATTTGATGCGGTTGCATTTAACTACAGGGGAAACGGTTTAAGCAAGGGTATTCCAAGTGAAAAAGCTCTGTATGAAGATGCTCTTAATATTTATGATAATTTTGCCAAAGATAAAGAAGTGTATCTTATCGGCAGAAGTTTAGGAAGCGGAGTTGCGACATACCTAGCATCAAAAAGAGAGGTTAAAAAACTCTTTTTGATAACACCTTATGACTCCATAGAAAATGTGGCTAAAGAGAAGTACCCTATATTTCCCATATCTTTACTTTTAAGATATAAATTTAACTCAAAAAAATATATAGAACAAGTCAAAGCTCCCATTGTCATTTTTATAGTAAAAGGAGATAAAACCGTTTCAAATAAAAGAACAAAAAATCTTATAAAACATATAAAAAGCAGCTACATTCTTAAAACATTTGAGCACACAACTCATGCGGATATACTACAAGATAAAATTTTTATAAAAGAGTTAAAATTCGTGATTGGTAATTAGAGTCTACACCCTAAAACCTAAAACCTATTTTCTTATTTTAATATCCTTGGCAGTGTGATGCCGGTTTGTTTTTGGTATTTGCCGTTTTTATCTTTATATGTCGTTTTGCATTGCTCATCGCCTTCCAAAAAAAGTACCTGAGCTATGCCTTCATTGGCATATATTTTAGCAGGTAGCGGAGTGGTGTTGCTTATCTCTATGGTGATATGCCCCTCAAAAGCCGGCTCGAATGGTGTGACATTTACAATGATGCCGCATCTTGCATAAGTACTTTTTCCAAGACAGATAGCCAGTACATTTTCAGGGATTCTAAAGTACTCTACGGTCCTAGCCAGCGCAAAAGAGTTTGGAGGCACTATGCAAACATCACCGACAAAATCAACCACATTTTTATCATCAAAATTTTTCGGATCTACCACGGTGGAGCTGACATTTGTAAAGATTTTAAACTCATTTCCTACTCTTATATCATAACCGTAACTGCTGACACCGTAACTAACGACATTTTTGCCTACCTGCTCTTCGCAAAAGGGTTCTATCATTTTTTCTTTAAGTGATTTTTCTCTTATCCAGTTGTCAGATTTTAAGCCCAACTTTAATCCTTGTAAAATAAAATTATGGTATTATAACATATTTGAAGAAACGAAGGAGAATTTTTATGGATCAAAAAGAATTAAAAGATTTGATGAGAGCTTTTGACAAAAGCGGACTTAGTAAACTAAAACTTAAAGATGGTGAATTTGAAATACTTTTTCAAAAAGGAGGAGTTTACAAAGAGCCTGTTTCCGTTGCGCAAACCGCCCTTCAGCAACCTGTTGCCGAAGCAGTTGTTTCATCTCAAGAACCTGTACAAAACACTCCTGTGCCGGTGGAAGAAAAGGCAGGTGATTTTATAACTTCACCAATGGTCGGAACATTTTACCAAGCCCCCAGTCCCGGAGCAGCCCCATTTGTAAAAGTTGGTGACAGCATTAAAAAAGGCTCAACCGTAGCTATTATAGAAGCTATGAAAATTATGAATGAAATAGAAGCTGAATTTGACTGCAAAATAGTAGAAGTTTTAGTCAGTGACGGTGAGCCTGTGGAGTTTGATCAGCCACTTTTTCGTGTTGAAAAATTGTAGTTAGAGACGAGTTATGAAAGAGATAAAAAGAATTTTGGTGGCAAACAGAGGCGAGATAGCCCTTAGAGCCATAAGAACCATCAAAGAGATGGGCAAAGAGGCAGTTGCGGTTTATTCAACTGCAGATAAAGATGCCGAATATTTAAAATTTGCTGATTTGGCTATTTGTATAGGCGGGGTCAAATCAAGTGAGAGTTATTTAAATATCCCCTCAATTATGGCTGCAGCTGACATAAGTGCGTGTGATGCCGTATTTCCTGGATATGGCTTTTTAAGTGAAAATCAAAACTTTGTTGAGATTTGCAAATATCACGGTATCACTTTTATAGGACCTTCGGTTGATTTGATGGTAACTATGAGTGACAAATCAAAAGCAAAAGAGGTTATGAAAAAGGCTGGAGTTCCAGTGGTTCCGGGAAGTGACGGAGCTATAAAAGACTTGGAAGATGCAAAGAAAACCGCCGAAAAGATAGGGTACCCGGTTATTGTAAAAGCAAGTGCCGGTGGCGGTGGAAGAGGAATGAGGATAGTCGAAAACGAAGAGGCTTTGGAAAATGCCATACTCTCAGCCGGAAATGAAGCTTTGAGCGCATTTGGTGACGGTACACTTTATATGGAAAAATTCATAAGAAATCCAAGACATATAGAGGTGCAGGTTTTGGCTGATGCGCATGGCAATGCTGTTCATTTGGGCGAAAGAGACTGCTCTTTGCAAAGACGTCACCAAAAGCTCATTGAAGAGTCTCCGGCAACAATACTAAAAGATGAAACAAGAGAAAATCTTTTAAAAACCGCAGTCAAAGCTACCAAAGCCATAGGCTATGAAAATGCCGGAACATTTGAATTCTTACTTGATGATGAACAAAACTTTTACTTTATGGAGATGAATACCAGACTTCAAGTGGAGCACACTGTAAGTGAAATGGTAAGCGGAATTGATATCATAGAGTGGATGATAAAAATAGCTGAAGGTAAAAAACTTTTTCCACAAAGTGAAGTGAAGTTAGAGGGTCACTCTATAGAGTGTAGAATCACAGCTGAAGATCCACAAAAATTTATCCCCAGTCCCGGAAAAATAACCAAATGGATAGCTCCCGGAGGAAGAAATATACGAATAGATTCACATGTGTATTGTAACTATACAGTTTCTCCGCATTATGACTCTATGATAGGAAAGCTTATAGTTTGGGCTGAAGACAGAAACAGAGCCATAGCAAAAATGAAAACTGCGCTTGAAGAGTTCAAAGTAGAGGGTATAAAAACAATCATACCTTTTCATTATGATATGATGAACAATCCGGATTTTATAGAAAACAGGTATGATACAAATTATTTAGGATAACTTCAGGAGGTATAGTATGAAAAAATTTATTTGTATAATATTCATACTATCCTCATTTTTACAAGTACAAGCCAGCTCTTTAAAATGTGAAAAAAAAGAAAACAGAGTTGTGTGTACATATTTTTCTGACAGATCTGATGGAGATAATGATGTTATACTGAAGTTCCACTGGATTTCTCCAAAAAGTCCACTTGACGACAGGACAAGAGAGATAAATATCCCGCCATATTACGGCTCAGCATATGACTACAGGTTTATACCGGGCAGAATACCCGGGCACTGGAGAGTAAAAGTCACTAGAAAAGATACCAATGAAAGTGTACAAACTTACTTTGATATCAATGAAAGTGATGACGAGTTTTTTAGTAACTAACCTATCTAGGCTCTCTTAAAACTTTTATATTTGCTTCTGAGACAAGTTTGTCAAAGTATGACTTTATGATATCTTTTTCTCTTTTATTCATAATTTCCGCAAATATTGCATTTTTAACTTTATCAAACGGTATAGGTTTGACATTTATCTTTCTCTTTACATAAAAGGAGATAAACCCATCTTTTAAAGTAAGTATGGGAGTAAAATTTCCCTCTTTTGTTTGTTGTAATATATATAAAAGTTTGGGATTGATTTTATTTGTTTTTAATACCACATCTTTTTTTGTAATGCCTGGAATATTAAGCATCGGATTTTTTATCAAATTTTGCAAAGAGTTTTTATCTTTTGCATCATATTCTGTAACTTCAACCATTTGAGGTATAGAGTAAAGATTTATATTTTTTTCATAATACTCTTTTAATTCTTTAAGAGTTGCTCTTTTAATTTTGTCAGAAACTATTTTTTTATACAATTTTCTTTGTGCAATTTTCTTTGCCAAATCTTTCTTGTATTCGTCAAAATCAATACCTTTTTTTGTAAGGTAATTTTCAAAATCCATAATGCTAAGACCTGCATTTGAGCTAATCTTTTCTATCTCATCACTTACTTCCAAATCTGTTGCTTCAAGACCGTATTTTTTTATCAAGTTGTTTTCAAGCTTTTCTCTTATCAGAGCTTCAATGGCTTTTTTTACTGGCAATTTGTGTTGGACGGAAAACTTTTTGATTTCATATAAAGTTATAGGTGTATTATTTACCACTACAGAAACTCCGTCAACCAAACCGGCAAACAAACTAAATTTAAACAGTAAAACTATAAACAGACTTTTTGCAAAATTTTTTATCACTATTTTTTCCTTCATCTTGGCTATTTTAAAATTGAAAATAGATTTTATCATAAATTTTGCTAAACTCTGCTAAAATTCTCACCAAGAAAACAAAAGTATGAGTTAAGGTATATTTATGATTGTAACCAGATTTGCGCCCAGTCCGACAGGATATCTTCACATCGGTGGTTTAAGAACTGCGCTGTATAGTTATCTTTGGGCAAAGAAAAACGGAGGAAAATTTTTACTCCGCATAGAAGATACAGACTTAAAAAGAAACTCTTTGGAAGCAACAAAAGCTATAGAAGAGGCTTTTAAATGGGTAGGACTAAAGCAAGATGGAGAGATTTATTATCAGTCAAAAAGAATGGATATCTACAAAGAGCACATACAAAAACTGCTTGATGAGGGGAAAGCTTACTACTGTTATATGAGCAAAGATGAACTCGACGCTTTAAGAGAAGAGCAGATGAAAGCAAAACAAAGACCTAGATATGACGGCAGATACAGAGATTTTACAGGTGCCCCTCCAAGTGGAATTGAGCCTGTTGTTCGTATCAAAACCCCGATAAATGAAACTATAACCTTTAGTGACGGTATTAAAGGTGAGATAAGTGTCAATACAAATGAAGTAATGGATGATTTTATCATTGCCAGAAGTGATGGAACTCCCACTTATAACTTTGTTGTAGCTGTTGATGATCACTATATGGGCATCACAGAT
>CAZMKH010000050.1:0-7742 GCA_964566455.1 uncultured Campylobacteraceae bacterium
ATTTATTAAATCAATATAATGAAATAATCAATCAAAAAAAAGTTTTTCAAATTTTGTTTGAAAAGTCCAAAGATGGTATATTCCTTGACAGCGAAGATAAATTTTTAGACTGCAATGAAGCTGCTGTAAAAATGTTTGGAGCCAATGACAAAGAGGAGCTTTTAAAACAAAATGCATTAAATCTTTCTCCCAAATATCAGCCTGACGGGAAATCATCAAAAGAAAAAATAGCTTATATCTTTGCTAAAGCAAAGAGAGACGGTGTTTACAGGGGCGAGTGGCTCTCTAAAAAATTGGACGGTTCAACATTTTGGATAGAGATGGTTGTTACAGCCATTACACTTGAAAACAGGATAGTCTTTTATACGGTTTTCAGAGATATAAGCCAAAGAAAAAAGATAGAAAAAGAGTTAAAAGAAAATGAAGCAAAACTTGTTTACAGAGCAAGGCATGATACACTTACAAATTTACCAAACAGATTTATGTTCAACGAAATTATTACTCATGAAATGCTAAAAGCAAAAAGAGAAGAGAAAAAAATTTCACTTTTGTTTTTGGATTTTGACGGATTTAAAAATATCAATGATTTTTATGGTCACGATATGGGTGATGAGCTTTTAATCCAAGCTACAAAAAGACTCAAAGAGGAGATAAGAGAGAGTGACTATCTTTTTAGGTTTGGAGGTGATGAGTTTGTATTTTTGTTTAGTGATTTTAAAAATGAAAACGATATATTAAAAATTGCCGAAAAACTAAAAAACAGTTTCTCTGAGCCATTTTTGATAAAAGGGCATCTTGTAAGGATAAGTGTAAGTATAGGTATATCTGTCTATCCTGATGACGGTACAACCAGCGAAGAGCTTTTAAGAAATGCGGATATTGCAATGTATAAAGCCAAAGATGCTGGAAAGAACAGATATGTCTTTTTTGAAGATAAAATGTATAAAAAAATTATCCAAAGGCATATCATTGAAGAAGATATAAAAAAAGCTATAGAAAATGATGAATTTATCGTTTATTATCAGCCGAAGGTAGATATAATAGGTCATAAGATAATAGGTCTTGAGGCGCTTGTTAGATGGAAAAAAGATGATAAAATTATATTTCCGGGAGATTTTATAGAAATAGCATCCCAGTGTAACTTGATAGGAGATATAGGAAATATTGTTATGGACAAGGCTATGTCATTTGCTGCCAATATGAAAGAAATTAGTCCTGACCTGGAAAAGATTTCTATCAATATTGATGATAAACAACTAAAAAATCATAATATTTTAACTATTATTTCAAATTATTTATCTCTTCATAATTGTGATCCTTCTTTGATCGAATTTGAAATAACAGAAGGGTTTATTATGAGCGATACAAAAAGCTCATATAAACTTTTAAAAAATCTAAGAGATATGGGGTGTAGTGTTTCCATAGATGATTTTGGCACAGGGTATTCCTCTTTGGCATATATTAAAAAATTACCGTTTGATGTTATCAAAATAGACCAGTCTTTTATAAGAGATATCCCGGGACATTTTGAAGATGAAGCCATAGTAAAGACTATTATTGAGTTGGGTGAAGGTTTGGGGCTAAAGATAATAGCTGAAGGTATTGAGAAAAAAGAGCAGGAAGAGTTTTTGAAAAAAGAGGGATGTTATATCATACAGGGATATCTTTACTCAAAACCGCTATCAAAAAAAGATATAATTTCATTTATAAAAAATTTTTATAGAAAAAAGGAGAGGATATGATAGAGATAGGGGAAAAAGCAAAAGATTTTTGTTTACCAAACCAGGATGAGGTTGATATATGTCTAAGGGATTTAAAAGGAAAATGGGTGGTTTTATACTTTTATCCAAAAGACAATACTCCCGGATGTACTACTGAAGCCTGTGACTTTACACAAAGCCTGCCAAACTTTGAAGATATGGATGCTGTGATACTTGGCGTGAGCCCCGACAGCCCTAAAAAACATAGAAATTTTATAGAAAAGAAAGGTCTTAAAATCACACTTTTAAGTGATGAAGATAAAAAAGTGTTGGAAGACTATGGAGTATGGCAGCTTAAAAAAATGTGTGGAAGAGAGTATATGGGGGTAGTTAGAACTACTTATCTAATAGACCCTGAGGGAAAAGTTGCTTACAGATGGGATAAAGTAAGAGTAAAAGGACATGTTGAGGCAGTTAAAGAAAAATTAGAGGAGCTAAAATCCCTCAAAGCCCAATCCTAAATCCTAATGATATTAATTCATATCTGTTGTTCAGTAGATAGCCATTTTTTCTTGCAAAGATTACAAAAACTCTACCCTGATGAAGAATTGGTAGGGTTTTTTTATGATCCCAACATTCATCCATACAGTGAATATTTTTTAAGACTTCTTGATGTAAAAAGAAGTTGTAAAATGCTTGGAGTCAAGCTTATAGAAGGGGAGTATGATGTAAGAGGGTGGCTTGAAGCTGTAAGAGGATATGAGAATGAGCCTGAAAAAGGAAAAAGATGTACACTCTGTTTTGACAACAGGGTAGAAGTCAGTATTCAAAAAGCAAAAGAGTTTGGTATCGATAAAGTTACAACTACTCTTTTAACCAGTCCCAAAAAATCCATAGAGCAATTAACAGCCGTAGGTAAAAAACTTGCCAAAAAGTACGGAGTAGAATTTGTAAGTGTTGATTTTAGAAAAAACGGTGGTACAAATGAGCAGTTTTTACTTGCCAAAGAGGATAAACTTTATCATCAAGACTATTGCGGTTGTCTTTATGCTCTTGGCAAACAAAGGCAGACCCAGGGAAAATTAGCAGATGAGCTTTTTGGCAATATTGCAAATCAAATACAACCAGAATCCATTGAAGAGAGGATAGAGTTGTATCAAAAAAGAATAAAACTTGAAGAGGAAAATATAGAGTATGACATAGTTAAAGAGAGTTTTGTAAATTATAGACTTTTAAGGGCATATTTATCTGTCAATAAAAAAACAGTACCGTCATATCCGCTTTTTTACTCTTATATGAAGCGAAAAAAAGTTAAACTCAGAGTTGAAAAAAGCATAAAAGATATCTACTATGCAAACAGGGACAATATAAAATTTATTGAAATTGATTATTTTAACAAAGCAACAGACAACTCATACAAAAGCACAAAAGAGCTTATTTTTCATCCACCGTCAGTAAAAGATGAGATAAATTTTAGAAATCATATTGAAAATAGTTTTTACTCTCTTTCTCCCATCATTTTGGTCGACAAGGTCGATTTTAAAACTTTTGAACTTTATCTTGATGCTAACTACTATAATGACATTAGGGAAAATTTAGTAATTTTTTGATAAAATATTCAAATTTTGTAAAAAGGCTAAATTTATGCTTGATGTAGTAGATATTCAAAAAATTCTTCCCCACAGATTCCCGTTTTTACTGGTTGATAGGATTGTCGAAATAGAAAAAGAGAAGTTTATAGAAGCTTATAAAAATGTTACCATAGGTGAACAAATATTTCAGGGGCATTTTCCCGGTCACCCTATATATCCCGGTGTTATGATCATAGAAGGTATGGCTCAAGCAGGGGGTGTTTTGGCATTTGAGAGTATGAGCAAAGATGAACAGAGTGATACTCAGGATAAAGTAGTATATTTTATGAGCATTGACAAAGCCAAGTTCAGATCACCCGTAAAACCCGGAGACAAACTTGTTTATAAGTTAAATGTCACAAAGCATAAAGGCTCCATTTGGGTACTTGACGGCAAAGCTTATGTGGATGACAAGCTGGCTTGCGAAGCCGAGCTTAAAGCAATGATAGTGGATAAATAAATGACCGGTATCAGTAAACTTGCCATCATCGAAGATGGAGCCATAATAGGTGAAAATGTAGAGATCGGGGCATTTGCCGTTATAGGAAGTGAAGTAGAACTTGAAGATGGAGTGAAAGTTTATGAAGGTGCTCAGGTAAAAGGAAAAACTACTGTTGGCAAAAATACACAAATCCACTCTTATGCAGTAGTAGGAAATATTCCCCAGGATGTTTCTTACAAAGGAGAAACCGGGGAACTTATCATAGGTGAAAACAATATCATAAGAGAGTTTGCCACTATAAACCTTCCCACACTCAAACAGGATAAAAAAACTGTTATAGGTGACGGTAACTATATCATGGCATACTGTCATATAGCTCATGACTGTGTCCTTGGTAACAATATCATACTTGCAAACAATGCAACTCTTGCCGGTCATGTGGAGATAGGTGACTATACAGTTATCGGAGGTTTGACCCCTATCCACCAATTTGTAAAAATCGGTGAAAGCGTTATGATAGGAGGTGCTAGTGCGGTCAGTCAGGATATTCCCCCATACTGTTTGGCTGAAGGAAACAGGGCTAAACTAAAAGGCTTGAATTTGGTAGGTCTTAGAAGAAGATTTGAAAGAAGTGATGTGGATGCCCTTCGCAAAGCATACAGTAAGATATTTAGATCAGGCAAAGCCATAAAAGAGAGTGTTGAAGAGGTTCTGAGTGATACAGACAATGATAAAGTAAAAAATTTATGCAATTTTATAATAAATACAAAAAGAGGGATTCCGTTTGACAGAAATAGCAAATAGCAATAAAAAGCAAAAACAAAATAAAATGATTCCTCTCGCCAAAGGTGTAGCTTTAGTGAGAGGAGTTTGGTTGGGAACCTGTTTTCAACCAAAGGAGACAGTTAAATGAAACATTGCAGTTTTTGTAATTCAAAAGAGAGTAATGATAACAGACTTATAGAGGGCAACGGAGTTTGCATATGTGAACACTGTGTCGTTTCGGCCTACAAGATACTTTTTGGAGATGATGACCTGCTTGATGGCGGCAGTGATGATGAAAAAAGAATTTTTACTCCAAAAGAGCTTAAAAAAGTCTTGGATGATTATGTTGTAGGTCAGCATAATGCCAAAAAGATATTTGCAGTCGGAGTTTACAACCATTACAAAAGGATTTTTAAAAGTGCATCATTTAAAGATGATGATACAGAGATTCAAAAATCAAATATACTTTTTATAGGACCAACCGGCAGCGGAAAAACTTTGATGGCTCAAACTATGGCAAAATTTTTGGATGTACCTATAGCCATAGCTGATGCTACGAGTCTTACAGAAGCCGGATATGTAGGAGAAGATGTTGAAAATATTTTAACAAAACTTTTACAAGAAGCTGACGGAGATATAAAAAAGGCTGAAAAAGGCATAGTTTTTGTTGATGAGATAGACAAGATTGCTAGAATGAGTGAAAACAGATCTATCACCAGAGATGTTTCAGGCGAGGGAGTGCAGCAGGCACTTTTAAAAATCATAGAGGGGAGCTTGGTAAATATTCCTCCAAAAGGCGGAAGAAAGCATCCAAACCAGGAATTTACCCAAATTGATACTTCCAATATACTTTTTGTATGCGGCGGTGCATTTGACGGGCTTAATGATATCATCAAAAGAAGAATAGGCAATAATGTCTTGGGATTTAACCAAACAAAAAGAAAAAAGAGTGAAGATGACAACCTGATAGAATTGGTTGAGCCTGATGACTTGGTCAATTACGGACTTATTCCTGAACTTATAGGAAGACTTCACTCCATAGCTACACTAAACCAAATAACCGAAGAGGATATGGTGAAGATACTGACCGAGCCCAAAAATGCCATCTTAAAACAGTATCAAAAACTTTTTGCCATAGACGGGGTGACATTAACTTTTGAAGATGAAGCCTTAAAAGAAGTTGCAAAAATGGCAATAAACAGAAAAACAGGTGCAAGAGGACTAAGGTCTATAATGGAAGAGATAATGGTTGACATTATGTTTGAACTTCCTGAGCTTGAAGGTTATGAAGTACTCATTACAAAAGATGTGGTTGCAAACAAGGCTAAACCACTTTATATAAAAAACTCTAAAAAAAGTGCATAAAGGTAAATAATGATATTAGATAAAATAATCGGACTCTTTTCGAATGATATGAGTATTGACTTGGGAACTGCCAATACTTTGATACTTTTAAGAGGAAAAGGTATCATCATCAATGAGCCTTCAGTTGTAGCGATACAAAATGATAAATTTGGAAGAAGCAACATTTTGGCAGTTGGCAACGAAGCAAAAGATATGATAGGAAAAACTCCCGGTAATATCCAGGCTATCAGACCTATGAAGGATGGGGTTATAGCTGACTTTGATATGACGGAAAAGATGATAAGATACTTTATAGAAAAAGCCCATAAAAGAAAAAGCTTTATAAGACCCCGTATAGTTATATGTGTACCTTATGGACTTACACAGGTTGAAAGAAAAGCTGTAAGAGAGTCTGCTATGAGTGCAGGTGCAAGAGAAGTTTACCTGATAGAAGAGCCTATGGCGGCTGCTATAGGAGCCGACCTTGATATCAAAAAACCTCACGGTCACCTTATAGTTGATATAGGAGGAGGAACAACCGAGATAGGAGTTATCTCTCTTGGCGGATTGGTTATATGCAAATCCATCAGAGTTGCCGGTGATAAGATAGACCAGGCAATAGTTGATTTTGTCAAGAAAAAATACAATCTCCTGATAGGTGACAGAACAGGCGAAATGATAAAGATAGAGGTAGGAAGTGCCGTAAAACTTGATGAAGAGCTTGAGATAAGTGTAAAAGGAAGAGACCAGATAAGCGGACTTTTAGTCGGTATCAATCTAAGCAGTGAAGATATAAGAGAAGCGATGAGAGAGCCTCTAAAAGAGATAAGTGATGCTCTAAAAGATATACTTGAAGCAACTCCACCGGATTTGGCAGGTGATATTGTAGAAAACGGAATAGTTCTCACCGGAGGAGGAGCGCTTATAAGAGGTATTGACAAGTATCTAAGCGAAATCGTCAGACTTCCTGTTTATGTTGCAGAAGAGCCTCTTTTGGCAGTTGCAAAAGGTACAGGAAGAGTTTTGGAGGAGATTAATCTACTCAAACAAATCATAAATGATTAAAAACAGATATTTTCTTTTAATTTTGCTTGTTGTACTTTTGGCAGTAAAGTATAATTATAATGAATTGATAAAAGAGCCTGTTTTAAATATAACCTATGAAATTAAAAACGAATATATAAATTTTGTACAAAGTATAAAAAATTTTGTACAAAAACATATAGAGCAGCAAAAGAGTATAGAAAGGCTTAAAAAAGAGGTTGAAGAGTTAAAAAAATCAGCAGACTTATCCTCAGCATTTGCAGGAAAACTCAGAAGTCTTTTACAGGACAAGAGTGCTTTGTATACTCCGGAACTTAATATAACAAGAGCAGTATCCTATGTCAATCTGGCAGATTATAACAGAGTCTGGCTGGATTTTAAAGCTCCAAAAGAAGATAAAATTTATGGTCTTTTGTATCAGGGATACAGTGCAGGGATTGTTATAAGCAAAGAGAGTAAATCTTTGGGACTTTTGCAAGGTGATGCAAAGTGTATATTTTCAGTCTATATCGGAGATAAAAAAATTCCAGGAGTTGTTTTTGGAGACAAAGATGACATGATAGTTAGATATATCCCCGTATGGATGAATGTAAAAATCGGTGACGAGGTATATACAAGCGGGCTTGACAATATATTTTTTGAAGGTATAAAAGTAGGAAAAGTAACTGATGTTATAAAAGAGGAGTCATATACCAGTGCAGTAGTCAAACCTTATGCAAAGGTTTTAGTGCCTGGCTATTTTCATATAGTAACCAAACCGTAAGGATAATAAAAAATGCCAAAAAGAGAAGATATAAAAACCATACTTTTGATAGG
>CAZMKH010000051.1:0-7667 GCA_964566455.1 uncultured Campylobacteraceae bacterium
AGGAGCTTTGCTTCTTGAAAAGGAGAAGTAAAATGAAAGAGACAAGAAAAGTAATATCAGTAATAACCCTTAGTGATGACGGTGTTCTTTCAAGAATTTCTGGACTTTTTGCAGGAAGAGGGTACAGCATAGAGTCATTGACTGTAGCACCTATACCCAATACCGAATTTTCAAGATTTACTATAGTTACCAAAGGTAATGCAAGGGTTATTGAACAAATCGTTAAGCAGTTACATAAACTTATACCCACTTATAAAGTTATTGAAAAGTGTGACTTTGTCGAAAAAGAGATGGCTTTGGTCAAACTTCCTTTAAGCAGTGATTTTAACGGACTTGATGCCATATTAAAAGCTTACAATGGAACAGTGGCAAATGCCGGAAAAGATTTTATTATTGTTATGGTAGCAGATGACAGTGACAGAGTAGGGCATTTTATAGAGGCAATGAGCAAATATTCTCCTATAGATATAGTAAGAAGCGGCTCAGTAGCCATGGAGAGAGAATGAAGTTAAGTGAATTACTGGAGAAGATAGGTCTAAAAAGCATTGATAAAAATATCGAAATCATTGCCATAAAAGATTTATCAAGAGCATCTCAAAATGAACTTAGTTTTATAACATCTAAAAAATATATTGATGATTTAAAAGCGACAAAAGCCGGAGCAGTTTTGGTTACAAAAGATTTGGCTAAAACGGTACCGGAAACCTCAGTGGGTATCATATGTGACGACCCATATCTATATATGGCTTATGCAAGTAAATATTTTAAAAAAGATTTGCTTTCAAAAGAGTATAAAAAGCCTGAAATTGACGTGAGTGCGACAGTTTCTAACAAGGCTACCCTCGGCTCAAACAGTAAGATAGGAAAAGAGAGCACTGTTTTACCGGGGGCTGTTATAGGTGAAAATGTAGTTATCGGTAAAGAGTGCACGATATATCCCAATGTTACCATATATAATGACACATGTATAGGGGACAACTGCACTATTCATGCCGGAAGCGTCATAGGAAGCGACGGTTTTGGATATGCACACACAAAAGACGGCAGACATATAAAGATATATCACAATGGTAATGTTATCATTGAGGACGATGTCGAAATAGGTGCAAACTGTACGGTTGACAGAGCAGTTTTTGGATCAACCGTTATAAAAAAAGGTAGCAAGATAGACAACCTTGTTCAAATAGGACACAATTGTATCATAGGAGAAAATTCTATACTCGTTTCACAGGTTGGACTCTCAGGCTCAACTGAGCTTGGAAGAAATGTTGTCATGGGCGGACAAAGTGCAACTGCAGGACATCTCAAGATAGGAGATTTTGCTACTATTGCCGCCAGAGGCGGGGTATCCAAAAGTATAGAGGGAGGCAGAGTGTATGGAGGATTTCCATTGACACTTCAAAAAGATTGGCTAAAACTTCAAGCCAAAATATTAAAACTAATTAAAAAACAGGAGAAAAAATGAGTGGAGAACACAAAATTATAAAAACTTTCGCATTGGCAGGAACCAAAAAAGGATTGATTTCCGTTGCACATATAAATGAGCCCTACGGCAAAGAGTCAAATCCGGTTGTAAGTATAGGTATATCTTTAAAAGGTGATATAAATGAGCCTGACTGGAAAGCACACATACCCTATGAAAACCTTGATGAGCTTATTGAAGCTTTGCAGGAAGCAAAAGAAAGTCACAAATAAAACCAACAAACCAACAGGAGAAGATTTATTTTCTCCTGTCATCTACAATTTTATCATTTAAATTCTCTTTTAGAAATTGTAAAAATACCTTCTCACTCTCACCATCAAAAGCTGATTTGGGTATAAATATAAACTTGTCTTCATAATAGAGTAAAAATCCGGCATCCTCCAGTAAAACTCTTTGTATTTTATCCCATTGTATATTGTAATCATTTATAACCACACTATTTTTATCCATATGAATTTTTATAGTTTTATCTTTCAGGGGAGATTTTTTAAAAGCATTTAAAAGTATAGCTTTTCTAAGAGGCCATCTCAAAAGATACCAGTACAGTAAAAAAAATGTAGATATAAACAGCAGACCGAAAGCACCTTTTTTAAAAAATGCCACCAAGCCAAACTGGGATAATATTATGAAAAACCATCCTATAAATCTTTTTGAAGAATTTCTAAGCAAGTCCTGGTATAAACTTTTACTCCCTTGCAAATATGTCTGTTTATTCCATTTATAAGAGATATCAAGCTTTAACATGTTCATCCGATTCCATTATCCACAAGTCATCTTTTTTTATACAGTTTTTATCTTCCAACTCATCTATCATTTGAAGAGTTTGTGCATAAAGCTCTTCATATTTGGTACTGAGTCTTTTATACTTTTTTTTCTCTTTTTTTGCATATTGCCATGCTACCAAAATTGATAGTGCAAAAACACCATAAATATACCATTGCCAAGCTTTGAGGCTTAGCAGAACTATAAAATACTGAACAGAAAAAAGTACAAAAAACTCTATAGAAAAAATAATAACCAAAACTGAACTGTGCTCAAAATCAAGAGTATATTTTTCTATACTTCTCAAAACATTAAGATTTTCATTGACTTTTTCAGCTTTTTCCTTGCACTCATCTTTCAAAGAAGATGTATCTATATTTTTCAAATGAATATTTGAGAGATTGTACTCTACATTTGTTTGTTTGTACTCTTCGAAAATTTCAGGATGGTCTATAAGAATGTGCTCTATCTCTTCTTTGGATACTCTGTTTTTACCTGCTATTTTTTGAACATCTTGAAGTATCAAATCATACAACCCTACATCTTTTATCTCAAGTGCAACTCTTTCTAAATTAGTCAAAATATTCCCCTGATTTTTATGTGTAAAAGTATACCTGGCAGCCTTAAGCGGTTAAGACTGCCAAATAATAATATATTATATCTTATGCAGCTTCAGGTTCAATGCCAAAGCTTGCAGTTTGATCTTTAGCCGGCAAAAAGATACCTACAAGGCCTTTTATACCTACACTCATAACAATATTATACAAAAATATTGCCCAAGCTATTACTATCATAGATCCAAATATCGCTCCAAGAGTAAATAGTGTATGAAATTCACCATTTACATAAAGGTGTCTTCTTAAGGCTCCTTGAAGACCTGCCATACCGACAAATGCACCCATACCTACACCACCGATGAAGTAAAGCCAAAAGTGCGCATTTGAAAGTTTCTTGGAGTACATTTCAGTGTTGTTTGTTACAAGCGGCCATAAAACATACAAAGCACTGTACAGTGTCATGTAAAGACCGACTATCAAAGCCATATGAAAGTGTGCAAAAGAGATCCAGGTTGTATTGTGAAGGATTCTGTTCATTCCCATATCTGCCTGGATAATAGCAGCGGGAACCGCCAAGCCAAACCCTACCAAACCGCCAAGAAGATACTTAAGCTCCATTGTCATTTTAAGAGGTCTTGCTTTCCATAAAGTTACAAGCGTAATAAACAGAGCCAAACCCTGAGTAAGAAGTTCAAACGCTGTAACCATTTCCCCGGAAATCAGTTTCATCATTTCAGGCTGAGGCTGATCTGCCAACAAGTGGTGAGACCAAACCATCCAGGAAACTATAAGCTCAAGCATAAGTGCAGCTCTTGCTACATTTTCCATAAACAGTCTTTGACCTGTTATGATAGTAGCCAGGAGATACCAGGAGCCTGCAACATAAATTAGTACCAAACCATCAGCAACAAGGTCCAGTCCCCACCAAAAATAATTTTTATAAAGCAGGGCATCTATGGTAGCAACATCCAGTGAGTGTCCGCTTGCAGAAAACAACAAGTAAACAAGCACCAATACACCGGCACTAAGAATAACCAAAGCATCTAAAAATGTATCTACTGTACCTCTAAATATTGCAACAACAGGAAGAGATAAAGCGGGCTCTTTTGTATATGGAGGGCGACCTGTAATTTTGTGCCAAAGATTTAGCATACCGTCTATTCCAAAACCTGAGATCAAAAGTTCTTTTGTAGTTTTGTTTTTATGCACTCCGACTCTTGCAAATATGGTTGCATAAATGTTATAAATAAAACAAAGTGTTCCCACCATGATAAGTGCGGCACCTACAATAAATACAATTCCACCTATCGCTTCAAATTGCTTTAGGTCTGCCGGTAGCGGCCAATAGAGTGTATACAAAGGTGCATAATGCCATGCAAAAGCAGCAAACCAAGCTAAAGCTGTTCCTATAGTTATAAGAAGCCAGGTGGCATTTGCAAGTTTGATACTGTAAAGCGGTTTTTTTGCCAAAAAAGGAACCAAAAATATAAAAGCTGAAAAGACCAACTGATAAGTAGAGCCAAATATTCCAACTATCGGATGGGCTGTCATAATGGCAAAAAAGTGCGAGGCATGAGAAAACATATCAGGCAACGGATTGGTTGGTCCAAGTTTTACAAGCCTCATTATCATGCCCTCTATAGCCAACAAGCCAAAAAATAAAAATGACATAACAACTCCGCGAAGTGCTACTTTTTGTAAAGCATTTAGCGAAGTATGATCAAAGTTTGTTCCGTGTATTAGATTTTTTGTAAAGCTCATTAGTTGCCTCCTTTTTTGTTTTTACAGCCTACAACTTTTACAGCATTTTTAACAAAAAGTAAATCCTTTCCATCTTCACTGTATTGAGCCGGACCTGAATACTCTGTGGAAGTCAAGTTGAAAGTACCGGGGAAATTAAATGTCCACATAAGCTTGTTGTCATGACCCGGGTCAACCTGCATTTGTGTGACCATTGTTCCATCTTGTCTAAACAAACCGAAACCGTACATAAGATCCCCACTTTTAACATTAAAGAGTGTAGGTTTGCCACAATTTACTACCATAGGGGTTTTTGGAAGTACCCATTTGTGATCTTTTATCTCTATATTAAAAACCTTATCAGGTTTTATCTCATCTTTCATCATATCTTCCTGCACCCACGGAATTGTATTGTAGGTAAAGATATGATGTCCGACACCACCAACAACGAGAAATGCTATATAGCCATAAAAAGGGATCCTGATTATCGACTTGGCTTTCTCTTTTCTGCCCAAGTTATACCCAAACCATGCTATGATTGAGACAATCATAAAAGCATAGATACTATAGGCAACATTATGAAACTTTAACAATTCTATAGAATTTTGAAAAGTCATACTTCCTCCTTAAAAATTTAATTTAATTATAATAAATATAAATAAAAATAACATTGATTTAAATCAAATTATAATAATTATAATGTATATATATTTATTAAAGAAAAACTTATAAAAATTTTTCTTGCCATAACAGATACTTTATGATATAATCCGCATAAAAACTAGGAGAGCTGATAAAATCGGCTGAGAGTAGAGGTGTGTACCTCTTTATCCTGTACCTGATCCGGATAATGCCGGCGGAGGAAAGTTTATCTTCATATAACTCACCCTTTGTCTATCCGGAAATTTACCTTTAAAGTGAAGAAAGATGCAACAAAATATTGCTTTGAGTATTGCCGGATTTGATGGAAGCGGAGGAGCAGGAATTCAGGCTGATTTAAAAACTTTTTTTATACACAAAGTTTATGGACTTAGTGTTGCCACGTCCTTAACTGCCCAAAATACACAAGGCGTATCAGACAAACTTGATGCAAAAAGCTCTTTTTTTAAAAAACAACTTGAAACACTTTTAAGAGATATAAAAATCAACTCCATTAAAATAGGAATGCTTGGAAATGAAAACAATATATACATAGTTTCCGACTTTATAAAAAAACTTGATGCAAAAACTGTTTTGGACCCTGTAATATTATCTACAAGTGGCTATAAACTTCTAAATAATCAGGGTATAAAAGTACTTAAAAAAGAACTTTTTCCACTTGTATATCTAATCACTCCAAACATCCCCGAAACTGAACTTTTAACAGGATTATCCATTTCAAGCACTGATGACATGAAAAAAGCGGCAAAAAGATTGCAAAAAATGGGAGTAAAAAATATTCTTATAAAAGGTGGTCATTTAAAAGGAAAAACTGCTTGTGATATTTTACTGCACAAAGGAAAATTTCATTATTTCAAAGAAAAAAAGAGCATTTCCAATCAAAACTTTCATGGCACCGGATGCATACTGTCATCTGCAATAACCGCACATCTAGCCAAAGGGAAAAGTTTGAAATATGCAGTCAAAAAAGCAAAAAAATTTGTAACAAAAAAAATAAAAAAGAGTTTTTTTATTTCTAAAAAAGGAGTCAAGTACCTGTTATGATAACCATAAAATTAAACGGCAAAAATGAAACAATAAAAAACAATACAAGCATTGAAAACCTTTTAAAAGAAAAAAGCTTAGACAAAGATAGCGTTGTTGTTATGATAAATGAAAATATTATCAAAAAAAATAATTTTGAAGCAACTTATATAAAAAATGGGGATGAAGTTGAGATACTTCGTTTCGTCAGCGGAGGTTAAAATGCAAAATGATACATTAAAACTTGGGGATATCCAATTTACAAACAGACTTTTTACCGGTACCGGAAAATTTCCGGATAAAAATATAATACCTAAAATTTTATCTTCAAGTAAGTCCGAAATGATTACGGTAGCTTTAAGGCGAGTTGATTTTGATACGCCTGAAGAAAATATTCTTGAATACATCCCAAAAAATATAACACTTTTGCCAAATACTTCAGGGGCAAGAAATGCAAAAGAGGCAGTAAAAATTGCACGAATTGCCAAAGAAGCGGGATGTGGAAATTTTATCAAAATAGAAGTGATAAATGATATGAAATACCTCCTGCCGGATAATGAAGAGACGATAAAAGCAACAGAAATCCTGGCAAAAGAGGGGTTTGTTGTACTTCCGTATGTCATGCCTGATTTGATTGTGGCAAAAAAACTTGAAAATGCAGGGGCTGCCGCTGTAATGCCCTTAGGCTCACCAATAGGCTCCAACCAGGGACTTCAAACCAAATCAATGATAAGAATTTTAATTGAAAACATATCACTTCCCATTATAGTAGATGCGGGTATCGGAAGACCGTCTCAAGCTGCCGAAGCCATGGAAATGGGAGCTGATGCGGTACTTGTCAATTCTGCCATTGCAAATGCCAATAACCCTGAAATAATGGCAGAAGCTTTTTCATTGGCAGTAAAATCCGGCAGAATGGCATATTTGGCTAAAATGGGTGAAGTGTCGGTTGTAGCAAAAGCTTCATCACCATTGACCGGATTTTTAAATGCTTGATTTAAAAACATTCAAAAGTTTTGAGCCAATTTTGGAGAGATATGAAAATTTTGACTTTGATGATTACCTAGAAAATGTTCAGGACAAAGATATAGAAAACAGTTTACAAAAAGATTCTCTAAATGAGTTTGATTTTTTAAATCTTATAAGCAAAAAGGCTGAAAATTATCTTGAAGAGATGGCTTGGAAATCCAGACAAAACTATATAAGACACTTTGGCAGAGTAATAGGACTGTACATCCCCATCTATATCTCAAACTATTGCTCAAGTGATTGCAGTTACTGTGGATTTAGCAAAAAAAACAAAATCAAAAGAAAACATTTAAGCAAAGACGAGATAGAGAATGAGGCAAAAGAGATAGCAAAAACCGGTATCAAACATATACTTCTTTTAACCGGTGAAGCAAAAAAAATAGCTGATATAGAATACCTAAAAACGGCAGTAA
>CAZMKH010000052.1:0-7453 GCA_964566455.1 uncultured Campylobacteraceae bacterium
TAGTAGGAGCTTTGATATTTCCTGTCGGATTTGTTATGATAGTACTTTTGGGGCTAGAACTTGTTACAGGCAGTTTTGCACTTTTGCCTACTTCCTTGGCAGAAAACAAGATAGACTTTTCAAAAATGATATCCAACTGGTCCTGGGTCTTTGTAGGCAACCTACTTGGCAGCCTCATATATGCCGCTTTATTTGTCATAGCGGCTACAAAACTGGGTCATGTAGATACTTCGCCTGTTATAGAAATTATCAAAAAAATAGCCGAAGCCAAAACTTTGGGATATGAAAAACTTGGAAGTGACGGCTTGGTAACGGTATTTGTCAAAGCCATACTTTGTAACTGGATGGTGACACTCGGAGTTGTTATGGCACTGACTTCTACAACAACTATAGGCAAGATTTTTGCAATGTGGCTTCCGATACTTACATTTTTTGCCCAAGGGTTTGAGCACGCCGTGGTAAATATGTTTGTCATACCCGCAGGTATAATGCTAGGAGCAAATGTAACTGTCTCTCAATGGTGGTTATGGAATGAAATCCCCGTAACTTTAGGAAACATTGTAGGCGGTATGGTTTGTACCGGCTTGGCTTTGTATCTAACTCACCATAAAGCTAAATAATTAAATAATACCGCACCGATATATGGTGCGGTATCTTATCCCAAATTCTATTGCAAAATTTGGGATTATCGATCAAAAAGTGATTTTGTCTGTTTTTCTATCGTTCTTTTGGTTACAGACCTAAGTAATAATTCTGTGATAACAGCTATAAAAAATGCTGTTCCAAGATAGTATCCGATAGCAGGTGAGTGCTTGTAGGTATAAAATAGTGTCAAAGCAACTATGCCGAATATCGAAAAAATTGCACACACTATCAAGAAAAGATTTGCTCCGGTCTGTTTTATTTTAAGCAAATGACCGATGTGCGTAAAGCCTTGAACTATTAAAACCACCAATGTAGCAACTGTTGTTATCTCTGAGAGATTAAAAAATATAATCATCGGAATGATAAGAAGAGTACTTACGATAAGACCCTCATTAGAGTTATAGATATTGTACTCATAAACTTTTGGCAGGTTTCCCTCTTTTGCCATTGTATAGCCTATCTCAGTTGTTGCATAAAGCGATGCGTTTATAGCTGAAGCAGTTGCTAAAAGTGCGGTTGCAGCTATGATCTTAAAGCCATAATCACCAAATATAGGTTTCGCGGCTTCTGCCAAAGCATAATCTTTTGTCTTTATAACTTCACTTAAAGGCAGGTTTCCAAGCACTCCTATACTTACAAGCACATACAACACGGCTACCAAAAGTATAGCTATGACCATCGCTTTTAACATATTTTTGCCGGGATTTTGCATATCTTCTACAGTATTTGTTATGACACTAAAGCCCTGATAGGCAAAAAATGTCAAGCCGATGGCAAAAAGCATATCTTTAACAGGCGGCATATCTTTTATACTTAAGAGTGTGGGGTTGATATTGAAAAGTGCTGCAATTGTAAAAACTACCAATATGGTTAGTTTTATGACAACTATAAGATTTTCTGACTTTGCTACCAAGCTAGCACCCACCAAATTTATAATGCCAAAAAGTATAACTATGCCAACAGCATATATATTTGTCCAAAAGGTCGAATATCCATGCATAAAAGTTGCGGCATATACTCCAAATGATTTGGCTACTGCCGCTATGGCTACAAGTCCGGAAAAGTAAAAAAGCACTCCAAAAGAGCCTGAAAAGATACCCTCTCCATAACACTGTACCAAAAATTCCACAATGCCGCCGCGAGAAGGGTATCTAAGAGAGAGTTTTGCCAAAGAGTACCCGCTAAGAAGTGCGGCAATACCTCCAAATATAAAAGATATCCAGACGATATTGCCGGCAATGGCTCCGGCTTGACCAATGATGATAAATATACCGGCACCTACCATAGAGCCGATACCAAGCATTACTGCACTTGCAACTCCAAAAGCTTTTTTCTTTTCCATAATTTATTTATTTACCTAAGTTTTTGATATTGTTTCCCATAAAAAGTAAAGTCATACCGTCAAACAGTAAACTTATGCCTACATATATCCCTATAAGCCAAGCCTCTTCGGCAATGGATGGCCAAGAAACCAAAAATATAACTCCCAAAGCAATGGAAACAAAACCGTTTAACGACCATAACCACCATCCTTTGTTTGGTTTCATAGACGACCCAAGTGCAAACCCCATAAATCCGTCAAGAAAAAAGTAAATGGCAAAAAGTATGCCAACAGCTGCTATGCCGCTTACCGGCTCAAAGAGTATAAAAAGACCTGTACCTATAAGCACAAGTGTTTTAAGCCATCCAAGCCAGTCTTCTTTGTTTGACTTGAAAGTAAAATATCCGACTGAAATACCTGAAAATACCATAATCCAAGCTATGAATGCAACTGTAAAAAGAGAAGCATACATTGGATAAATGATAGCAAATATACCTGCTATACCAAGTACCAAACCTGCAGCAAATGAATACTTTCCAAGTTTCTCCAAAAGTTCCTGCTCTTTTGGAAACATTTTAAAATCCCACATTTCTAACTCCTTTTTGGGTTTCCCCGGTTTTTATAGTGAAATGATAACACAGAAAAGTAAATGAATAGTTAGTTAATACTATCATTTACCGGTTTTTTATTATATTTTCTATTGAAAAACTGTTTTCTAAAGTATCTTCCATATATCAATTCAAACAGTGTAGATATAATAATAAAACTTAAAAATATAATTACAGCTTTCGGGTTTGAGGCATATGTGTGAAAAAGTAAAGTTCCAAGTGCAAAAAGAGTAAACAGGGATGAAAATATCAGTATATATTTATTGGCATTTATTTCATTTTTTAGTTTGTATGCACTTATGTTGACTATAAAAAATATAAGCAAAAAGCCTGCACTCCCTATGATGGCTATCTGAGTTAAGTTGATACTGTTTGCCAATAGTAAACTCAAAAGTGTAGTATAGACTACTCCCATAAAAGGCACATCTTCACTTTTGCTTTCATCCATCAGTACTCTTGGAAGATTGCCGTATTTTGCTATGATGTATCCCAACCTTGCATTGCCGTATAGAGTAGCATTGATAGCTGAAAAAGTTGAAAGCAGAGCCGCTGAAGCTACAAGTATAAAACCTGTTTGTCCCAAAGATGGTTTTGCCGCAATTGCCAAGGCATAATCTTTTGCCTTTAAAAGCTCATTTTCAGGTACATTTCCAACGGTAATGATAGAAATAAGAACATAAAGAATTATAACAGTTGTTACAGAGATATAAAATGCTCTAGGTAAATTCTTCAGTGGATTTTTTATATCTTCTGCGGCATTTGCTATAAGCTCAAATCCCTCGTAAGCTACAAATATTATCATACCTGCAGCTACAATGGAAAAAGATGAACCCCATTGCGTTGGTGAGAGTCTAGAAGTATCCACATAAGAAGCTCCGGCTATAATAACCAGTATCAAGAGAGATACTTTTATCACAACTATCACTGTTTCGCTCTTTCCGACAAATGAAGCACTTATAAGGTTGATAGCAGCAGGTAGCAAAATGGAAAATATAATAAGTCCATGATGAAGCCATATGCTTTTATGGGCAAAAAAAGTTTCACCATAGTAGGCAAAAGCCGTAGCATATAAAGATATCGTTACAAGATAACTAAGCCAAAGCATAAGATTGACGCTTCCTGAGAGGACATTGTCCCCAAAGGCCTTATCTATAAAAGTAACCGTTCCACCCTCGCTCTGGTAAGTGATGGAGAGCTTGGCGTAAGAGTATGCCGTAAGGATTGCAACAATTCCTGCTATAAAAAATGCAACGGCAGTTGCACCATGAGCCAAGGAGACTGCTTCTCCAAGTACGGCAAAGATTCCACCGCCTACCATGCCGCCTATACCTATAGATACTGCTCCCAAAAGTCCAATACTTCTTTTCATCTTATAGTCTCCTTTTTACTAAAGTAAGCTTCATTAATCATCCCCTAAAAATATATCACATTTTTCTATCAATTTTTCAAGCTCTTTAACAGCTAAATGACCTCTTTTACTTACTATAATATCCTCTTTTTTAAGTTTATTCATTTGTGTGGTTATGACGGAGCGAACCGAGCCTATCATCTCTGCTATTGATTCGTGGGAGAGTTTGTTTATAAGTTTAACGGGGTGATAGTTTTCCTCTTTGTTTGGTATGGTATGTCTTAATATGAGTTTGGAAAGTCTTGTTGCCGTGTCATCAAAGACTAAAGATTCGCCAAACTCTTCCAAATTCCTCATTTTGCTTCCAAGATAAGGTAAAAATGATATATTAAATTCATAATTTGACTCGATTAGTATCCTCATATCTTCTATGGGTACTTTCAGTGCTGTAATATTTTCCAATACAACAGGAAAAGATATATGCTCTTTTCCGTCAAGGAGTGTAAAAAAGTCATACAAGTCACCTTTTTGTAAAATAAAAAGTGTTATGCTTCTTCCGGTTTTAGGGTCTATTTTTGTTATCTTCATAGAGCCCTTTATTAAAATATAGCACTGTTTAAAGCTAAGAGCACTATCAATAGGTTCATTTTTGCTCCATTTTTGAATAGGATAAGTTTCAATTATGTGCTTTAAAACTTTATAATCTATACCTCTAAATAAATCAGTCTGTTTTAAAATATCGAAAATCATATCCTGTGATAGTGTATTGCCATCCATTGAACTTCCTTGGTATTTAATTGTAACAGTTTTTTAGTTTAACATTTGTTATCTAAGAAACAAATTTAAGTATATTTTTATGATAAAATTATCCAATAATCAAATTTAAGTTATAAAACTATCTAAATAGTTAGTTGTAAATGAATGGTAAACGAAAATTGGAGTATAATTTCATTAGAGAAAAACTGAAAGGATGCAAGATGAGCAAATATGTAAAATGGTTCAGTGAAATTGGTATAGAAGATGTTGCTGAAGTTGGCGGGAAAAATGCATCACTTGGGGAAATGTATCAAAATTTAACTGCCAAGGGAGTTAGAGTTCCAAACGGTTTTGCCGTGACGGCAAGTGCATACAAACACATACTTGACTATAATGACATTTGGAAAGTTCTGCATAAAGAGTTAGATGACTTGGATCCAAACAATGTTGAAGAGTTGCAAAAAAGAGGTGCTGCTTGTAGGGAAGCGATACAAAAATGCAAATTTCCGGAAGATTTGAAAAAGGAAATTTTAGAGGGGTATGAAAATTTAAAAAAAGAGTATGGAGATGGGCTTTCTATGGCTGTGAGATCTTCTGCGACAGCAGAGGATTCGCCTGAAGCATCTTTTGCCGGACAAAATGATACATATCTTAACATTACTACCGGTGATGAACTGCTTGAAGCTTACAAAAGATGTCTGGCTTCAAACTTTACTGACCGCTCCATCCACTATAAATATGATAACAACTTTGACTATTTTAAAGTATACTTGAGTGTGGTTGTTATGAAAATGGTAAGAAGCGACAAGGGTGCAAGCGGAGTTATGTTCAGTCTTGATACCGAGACAGGTTTTAGAGATGTTGTTTTTATAAATGCTGCTTATGGGCTGGGGGAAAATGTGGTACAGGGCACAATAGACCCTGATAGTTTTTATGTACATAAGCCGACTTTTAAAAATGGAAAAAGAGCGGTTTTAAAAAGAAGACTTGGTGATAAAAAGCTAAAAATGGTATTTAACGACAAATTAAATGTAAACAATATAGCCGTTGAATACACAAAAAATATACCAACAACCAAGAATGAGCAAAAAAGATTTTGTATAAGTGATGAAGATGTAATGGTTTTGGCTGATTATGCCATAAAAGTGGAAGACCACTACTCCAAAAAAGCGGGTTTTAGAAAGCCTATGGATATGGAGTGGGCAAAAGACGGCATAGACGGACATTTGTATATGGTTCAAGCCAGACCCGAAACTGTTCAGTCTCAAAAAAAAGGTGATATCTTAGAGATATATCATTTGCTTGAAAGAGGAAAAGTTTTAGTTACAGGCAGAGCAGTAGGAACAAAGATAGGTGAAGGTAATGTACATGTGATAGAGGATGTAAAAAAACTTGGTGAATTTAAACCGGGCGAAGTTTTGGTTGCTGATACCACTACGCCTGATTGGGAGCCTATTATGAAAACAGCAAGTGCCATCATCACCAACAGGGGAGGCAGGACTTGCCATGCAGCCATTGTAAGCAGGGAGTTGGGTATTCCCGCGGTTGTCGGATGTGACAATGCTACAGAGGTTTTAAAAAACGGTACTTTTGTTACGGTCAGTTGTGCCGAGGGTGAGGTAGGATATATATATGAAGGCAAGTTAAAGTACAAGATAGAAAAAACAAATCTTAAAAATATCAAAAGACCAAAAACCGAGATAATGATGAATCTGGGCAATCCAGATATGGCTTTTTCACTAAGCTCTTTGCCGGTTGACGGCATAGGACTGGCAAGGATGGAGTTTATCATAAATGAGTATATAAAAGCTCACCCGATGGCATTGAGGCATCCTGAAAAAGTGGATGACAAAACAAGAAAAGAGCTTGAAGAGTTAAGCAGGGCTTATGAGAATATGGAAGACTTTTTTGTAAAAACTTTAAGTGAAGGTGTGGCAACTATTGCTGCTACTGTTTATCCAAAGCCCTGTGTGGTTAGAATGAGTGATTTTAAAACAAACGAATATGCCACGCTTCTTGGAGGTAAATTTTTTGAGCCCAAAGAGGACAACCCCATGATAGGATTCAGGGGAGCTGCCAGGTACTCCAATCCGGCCTATGAAGATGGTTTTGCACTCGAGTGTAAAGCTATGAAGAGAGCCAGAGAAGTGATAGGCTTGGATAATATCATTTTGATGATTCCATTTTGCAGACGGGTTGAAGAGGGTAAAAAAGTACTCGAAACCATGGCAAAGTACGGACTTAAAAAAGGTGAAAACGATTTGGAAATATATGTAATGTGTGAAATTCCAAATAATGTTATACAAATTGATGAATTTAGTAAGATTTATGACGGTTTCAGTATAGGCAGCAATGACTTGACTCAATTAACTTTGGGAGTTGACAGAGACAGTGAAATAGTAGCGTTTGATTATGATGAAAGGGATCCGGGAGTTATGAAAATGATAGAGTTGGCTGTCAAAGGTTGTCAAAGAAACAAGCGCCACAGCGGTATCTGCGGTCAGGCACCCTCAGACTACCCGGAAGTTGCCGAATTTTTGGTAAAATTAGGTATAGACTCTATCAGTCTCAACCCTGACAGCGTACTAAAGACTTTACAAAATATGACTCGTGACTCGTGATTAGTGACTCGTGATCAGTGATTAGTGATTGAAAAGTCAGAATGACTTTTCGAACATTTACTATTTACGAATCACGAGTTACGAATCACGAAAAAAAACAAGGAGTTTAAAATGGATTTGACAAAATATTTACCGGCAGATGTACCTGCCAAAA
>CAZMKH010000053.1:0-3083 GCA_964566455.1 uncultured Campylobacteraceae bacterium
AGGAGGCAAATCTCCTCTGGTAGAAAATACAAAAAAACTTATCCAAAAACTTCAAAAAAAAGATAACTCAATTTTTATAACTTATGCTATGAGATATACTCCACCATTTTCTAAAGATATCATAAAAGACCTAAAACAAAAAGATATAAAAAAACTCTTCTTGTTGCCTTTATATCCGCAATATTCAACTACAACAACAAAATCCTCCATCGAAGATTTTTTGAGAGAATCAAAAAAAGCCGGATTTGATGCAGATATAACTTTTACAGAGAGATTTTACAAAGAAAAAGATTTTAACAAAGTGGTAATATCTCAGATAAAAAAAGAGTTGGGTGATAGTGATGCTTCAAAAACAGATCTTATTTTCTCAGCCCACTCACTTCCTCAAAAGATTATCGACAAAGGTGACAGTTATCAAAAAGAGGTAGAAGAGCATGTTCAGATTTTATCAAAAATGCTCCAAGAGAATGGAGTGAAATTTAATAAAATTCATTTGGCATATCAGTCCAAGCTGGGTCCAGTAAAATGGATAGGCCCTTCTTTGGATGAAAAACTAGCTAAATTAACAAACAAAAATGTACTTATATATCCGATTTCATTTTTATTGGATAATTCAGAAACTACACAAGAGTTACACATTGAGTATGCTAAAATAGCCAAAAGTTTGAATTATGAAAGTTACAAAGTATGCAACTGTTTAAATGATAACGATGATTTTGTAGAATTTATACATAAATACTACATTGACAGCAACTCTTAAAAACAGTATAATGTACAATATAAATATCACACAAAGGTAAAAAAGATGGATTATTATGCCGGATTAAAAAGGAGACAAGCTCCTCCAAGGCCACAACCGGTAGATGAAGAAGTGGTGCTTAACAAAAAAGACTTTATCGTTTCAAGAACAGACTTGAAAGGTTATATCACTTATGCAAATGATTATTTTATAGAGATATGTGCTTATGACAAGGATGAACTTATAGGGGTCAATCACAATATCATAAGACATCCTGATATGCCAAAGCTTATTTTCAAAGTTTTGTGGGATCGTATAAAAGCCGGAGACAAAGTTTTTGCTTTTGTCAAAAATTTAAGAAAAGACGGGAAATTTTACTGGGTACTTGCTGAAGTGGAACCTGCACGAAAAAACGGGGAAATCATCGGATATTACTCTTTTAGAGTAAGGGCACCAAGACATGCCCTGAAAGAGATATCTCAAGTTTATGCAAAACTTTTGGAAGCTGAAAAAGAGGGTGGTATGAAAGCATCCAAAGAACTCTTGGATAATTTTTTGGCGAAGAAAAAACTTACATATGATGAATATGTTCAAAAACTATTTAAAAAGGGATTTGGCTTCGGCGGTTTTTTAAGAAGTTTTGGCAATGTTTTTAAATAAACTATTTTGAGGCGGGTGAAAGATAGCCTTCCTCCATCATCTCTTCAACTATTTTTTTAAAAACCGGAACTGCAGTTAAAGAAGCATAATAGTAGTATCTTTTTGTCGGTTCTCGCACAAGTACACCTATAGTATAAGAGTGGTTTTTATCATTTGCAAATCCAAAAAATGAACTGTTGTAAAGGTCGCTGTATTTACCGTTGTGAGCGATGTGTGCTGTTCCTGTTTTTCCGCCTATAATAAGTCCCGGTATTTTTGCAGCTTCTCCTGTTCCTTTCTCGACAGTTTTTATCAGTATTTTTTGCATTCTTTTTGCAATATCAACAGGAATGACCTGTTTGTAAGTTTTTCCTAAAACATAATACCTCTTTCCATAGGCATCTTGATAATATTCAACAATTTTTGGAATCACTACTCTTCCATTGTTGTTAAATGCGTTATAAGCTTTTAAAAGTTGTATAAAATTTGCCCTTATACCATATCCGTAAGCTGTTACAGCTTTATATATTTCACTTTTAAGTTTGTAAATTCTTGGAATGATACCGGTATGTTCATATGGCAGGTCTATACCGCTTCGTTTTGAAAAACCGAACTTCTTAAGTCCATTATAGTAATCTACATAATTTAATTTTTGTGCGAGCTGAGAAATTCCCACATTACTTGAGTGAACGATAACATCTTCCGCACTGAGCCAGTCAAATTTATGAGAATCCCTTATGGTTTTTTTACCTATTTTATATTTACCTCCGTAAATTCTAACCAAATCGTATGGATTTACTTTGTTTTCTTCCAAAAGAAGCGAAAAAATAACAGGCTTCATAACCGATCCGGGCTCATATGAAAATTCTACGGCATTTACATTTAGATTTTTATATTCACTTTTTTTTATATGCGAGGGGTTATATCTGTTGGATGATGCCAGCATTAAAATTTTTCCACTTTTACTTTCCATTACACAGGCTATTATCTCTTTTGCCTTTAGCTCATCTTTTGCGTTATCAAGCATATTTTCTACAATCTTTTGAAGTTTCAAAGAGATATTTAAGTGCAAGTTTGCACCGTCAATTCTGGTAGTTATGGTGCTATATCCGTTTAAAATGATATTGCCAAGGACATCCTTGCTCCCTTTGATGATACCGTCTTGGACAGGATTTAAAATATTGTTATATTTTTTTTCCAGCCCTTTTACTCCATATATTTTTGTTATCCTGTTTTTTTCATACTTTCTGACATATCCCACAACCGGTGTAAGCGTATCTTTGTAACCGTACACTCTGTATTCACCGCTTTCAACAATATCAAGACCATGTATAAAAGTGATACCTCTTTTTTTGTCTTCATATGATATAAATACACCAAGCCTGTACAGTTTTTTTGACAACTCTCTTAAATGCTGAGCTGATATAGCGTCTATCTTGTAAGAAAGTACAACAGTACCAAAGTATGAATTTATGCTTCTTCTTATATTTTTTGCACTCTCACCGCTATATAGCGAGTAGAGCTTTATAAACAAATCTTTTTTATCAGGGTTTATGTTTCTTGTGTCGATGACGGCTTTGTAAAGTTTTTTACTGTTTGCAATAGAATAGCCCTCTTTGGATATAACACTTCCTCTTAAAGCACTGTCTATCTCTTTTTTGTAAAGTCTGGGGAGTCTTCTATCTATCTGTGCCCAATAAAACAG
>CAZMKH010000053.1:3183-7300 GCA_964566455.1 uncultured Campylobacteraceae bacterium
AATCACAAATTTACATTTGAGTTCTTGAGAGTTCCTTGTAGGCATTTAGGGCTTTGTTTCTGACTTCAAGCATCAGCTTCATACTAAGTTCAGCCTTATCTATGGCTATGGCTGCCTGGTGCAGGTCTTTTACACTTCCTGTCGCAATATCGCTCATTGCCTTATCGCCCTCTTTTTGAAGCTTGTTTACCTCTTTTATACTCTCTTTTAAAACAGAAGAAAAATCCCCATCTTTTTTTTGTATATCATTTGTATTTTTTATCGTATCAGTTAAATTGTTTATTTTATTTATTGCATTGCTCATTTTACAATCTCCTTTAAGCCCTGAGGATATCTATAGCACTTTGCGCCATAGCTTTTGAGCTTTGAAAAGCAGCTACATTTGCCTGATAGGCTCTGGTTGCTTCTATAAGATCGGCCATTTCCACTACCGGGTTTACATTTGGATAAGCTACATATCCATTTTTGTCTGCATCAGGATTGGATGGGTCATACTTCATCTTAAAAGGTGAATCATCCCTTATAACTTTATCCACTTTGACGCTCATTATAGCAGGATTTGCCTTATCTTGCAAACCTGGCTCATCCAGAGGATTTTCATAATTCAAAAAATCTTCACTTTCAGCAATCTTTTTATTGAGAGTTTTATCAAAATCAACTGCTTTAAATATCACTTCCCTTCTTCTATATGGACCGCCTTCTGAAGTTCTAGTGGTATTTGCGTTTGCAATGTTTGAGCTTATAAGGTTTATCCTAAATCTCTGGGCAGAAAGTCCATATCCGCTTATATCAAAACTGCTTAAAAATGCCATCTGTTATACCTTTGATGAAGCATCTATGACGCTTCTAAAAATTGCACTATCTTTTTTTAGAGCCGCAGTCAATGCGTCATACATAACCTTATTTTTTGCAAGTTCGGTAGTTTCTACATCCAAGTCCACCGTATTTCCGTCATTTCTTGCATCTTGTCCATCTCTAAAGAATATAGTACCTTTTTGATTTGACTCATCATTTATAGGGTCCAAATGCCTGCCGTTTGTCTTTGCAAGTTCAAGTCTATGGCTTTGAGAGTGATAAAGTCTGTTTTCTTCCTCTTTCAAAGAGGACTCAAACTCTATATCTCTTGATTTGTAGCCGGGAGTATCTATATTGGCAATGTTACTTGAAATCAAATCGGCTCTTAAAGCCCTGTAATCCATTGCTTTTGCCAATAAATTGTACGACTTGCTTATCTCAAAAGACATTTTTTTCCTTTTCAACTAAACTTACTTACAAATAAGCAAAAATCATTCCTAAAAAAAATGTTATAATATGATCCCAAATTTTACAATAGAGTTCATTGCATTAGTACTCATCATTGAAGCTATAGGCTCTTAAAAAAGTTTCAACTTATCACCTTGTAGATAAGCCTTCAACTTTTTTAAAAACCTCTAATCTTCAAGCATAAGCACTACTGTAACAAATCCTATTGTAAAATTTGGGATAAAAAACTAAGGTCCAATCTATGAAAAAAATATATCTTTTTTTTATCTTAATATTCGGCATTTCTCTTTTTGCAAAAGAAGTTGGAGGAGTCTACATAAAAGACAAACTGACACTTAACAACCAAACTCTATCTTTACAAGGAGCCGGAGTAAGAAGCAAATTTATATTTGATATCTATACCGGTGCACTATATTTGAAAAATAAAACAAACAATCCTGTAAAAATTATAAATGCAAACACTCCCTCAGATATAAGAATGGTTATCACTTCGTCACTTGTAACCGGAGCTAAAATGAAAGAGGGATTTGGTGATGATTTTAAAGTTGTAAAATCTCTTGGATATAAAATAGATGATAATATTTTAAAAAAATTTCTTCAAACTTTTGAAGCAAAAGTTCACAAAGGTGATATTTATGACTTTGCATATTTTCCGCAAGAGGGGCTTATTATATATAAAAATCAAAAAGCTGTCTCTATCATAAAAAGTATTGATTTTAAAAAAGCTTTGTATGCGATATGGCTTAGCAAAAAGCCGGCACAAGAGAGCTTGAAAAAGAAAATGTTGGGAGAGTAGGTGCATACTGACAAACCTCTTTTTTTATTTAGCGTTTTTGTTATAAGCGTGGGAATTATTTTTTCTCTTTCACTTTCAGCTTATACTATTTTTTTACATCGTGGCTACAGTGAGTTTCACTTTTTTATCAGACAGTTTGGTGTGGGAATTTTATCCATCATTGTCATATGGTCGCTCTCCAGACTCAATCCGGATAAATACTTTAAACCCATAGGTTTTTCACTCTTTTTTATTTCACTTATTTTGATGAGTGTTATGCACTTTTTACCCGAAAGTTATGTAACAGCAGCGGGGGGAGCCAAAAGATGGATAAGATTACCGGGATTTTCTTTGGCTCCGGTTGAATTTTTTAAAATCGGCTTTGTATTTTTTTTGGCATGGAGCTTTGCAAGAAAACTAAATGAAAATAAAAAAACGCTTAAAGAAGAATTTAAACTGATACTTCCTTATATCGGAGTCTTTTTGGTTGCCGTTTATCTAATAGCCATATTGCAAAATGACCTGGGACAAGTTGTAGTTTTAGCCTTGACTCTGGCCGTTATGGCATTTTTTGCGGGTACTAGTGCCAAACTTTTTATGCTGAGTATTCTTGGAGCTATAAGTATAGCTACACTTGCCATAGCAACCTCAACGCATAGGATTCTAAGAATAAAAACCTGGTGGGCAACCATACAAAATATGGTTTTATCCATTTTTCCAGACTCCATAGCAAATGCACTAAGAGTCCATGACGCACCGGAGCCTTGGCAAATTTCACATTCACTTAATGCTATAAAACATGGTGGACTTTTCGGTACGGGCATAGGAAGCGGTACATTTAAGCTTGGTTTTTTAAGTGAAGTTCACACTGACTTTGTACTTGCCGGCATGAGTGAAGAGATAGGAGCCATAGGAGTAAGCATCATAACTTTATGTATCATAGCCATACTATATAGAGTATTTAAGATAGCCAACAGAAGCAAAGACAAAGTAAACTATCTTTTTGCTCTTGGTATTGGACTTTTGATAACTTTTTCATTTTTGATGAATGCATACGGTATTACCTCTTTGATACCCATAAAAGGTATAGCGGTTCCTTTTTTAAGCTATGGAGGAAGCTCTATGCTGGCACTTAGCATTGGAATAGGTATGGTTTTAATGATAAGCAAAAAGGCAGATCTTAAATGATAGCCATAACCGGAGGCGGAACAGGAGGACATTTAAGCATAGCAAGAGCACTGAAAGAAGAGTTTAACAAAAAAGGTATAGAGCCCATTTTTATAGGCTCCATCAATGGTCAGGACAGAGCCTGGTTTAAAAATGAAAAAGGTTTTAGCCAAAAATACTTTTTTAACACAAAAGGTGTGGTAAACCAAAACAAAATCGGAAAAATTATCTCTTTGTCAACAATTATACTTTATGCTTTAAAATGCTTTTTTATATTTAAAAAGCACAATATCAAAAAAGTAGTATCAGTCGGAGGATACTCTGCCGCTGCAGCCTCATTTGGGGCGATTATATTTAAAAAAGAGCTATATATTCATGAGCAAAATGCCAAAACAGGCTCATTAAATGCCAAATTAAAACCGTATGCCAAAGCTTTTTTTAGCTCATACGATGAAAATTCACCTATAAAAGATTATCCTGTAAGAGAGGAGTTTTTTAAAACAAGAAGAGTTAGAGAAAGCTTGGATACGATTATTTTTTTGGGTGGCTCCCAAGGAGCAAGATTTATAAACAATTTGGCAAAATCTATGGCAAAACCTCTCAAAAACAAAGGCATAAACATCATACATCAATGTGGAAAAAAAGAGTACAAAGAGTTAAAAAAGTTTTATGAAAAAGAGGGTCTTGAAATAGAACTGTATGATTTTACAAATGATATGCCTTCTCTTTTAAAAAAAGCGGACCTGGCTATCAGCAGAAGCGGAGCCAGCACGCTGTGGGAACTTTGCGCAAATGCGCTTCCGGCAGTTTTCATCCCCTATCCTTATGCCGCAGGAGACCATCAGTACTACAATGCAAAGTTTTTAGAAGACAAAAATCTGACAAAAATTTTTAGAGAAAAAGAAGCTGACC
>CAZMKH010000054.1:0-7254 GCA_964566455.1 uncultured Campylobacteraceae bacterium
TCCTTGTTTAACAATATCCAATATATTTTTCATCTTCATATAAAAATTCATGGTGATGCAAAAGAAGATTTGTATCATTTAAAATCATTACGCAATATGTGGGCTTTTCTTCATTGGTGAGATACTCTTTGGTTTCATTTGGAGTAAAAGCTACCTGAAAAGTCGTACTTTTGGTTGAGTGTAATGATACATTTTTTCTTTGCATTTGGGTAATGCGGTGCAAATGACCGAAAGTGATATGCGAAATATTGTCATATTTATCTATAATATTCCAAAATTCATCGCTATTTTTCAAGTTTGCCTCATTGTCCATCTCATATAAATAGCTTTTTAGCGGATGATGATGCATAAAAATATATACTTTTTTATTGCTATATTTTTTAAGTTGCTTCTCTAACCAAGCCAATCTTTTTTGACAAAGATTGCCAAACGGTTTATCTTCAACTAAAGTATCTAAAAATAAAAATGCAAATTCTTCTATTTCTAAAGAATATTGAATAAAACCATCTGCTTGGAGCTTTGGAAAATATTTTAGAAACAGTTCTCTACTGTCATGATTTCCCACTATTGCATAAACAGGAATAGGAAAATCTTTTACAATATCATAAAAGACAGTATAAGCCTCTTTTGAAGGCGTATCAACCAAATCCCCGGTAACAACGACCATAGAAGCGTCTTTGTGGTACTTTTTTATACTTGCAAGAGCTTTTCTCAGACGATAAGAAGGCTCTATACCATATAAATTTTTTTGTTTGATGTCAATTATATGAGTATCACTTAAGTGAATTATTTTCAATTTTTCCTGCTCATAAAGAGGTTGACCATAGCTATGATACTTACAACCAACACTATCATAAAAGATACTGCGTTTAAAACAGGGGTCGAGCTGTATTTTATACGAGAAAACATTTCAACTGGCAGTGTCGGGTCTGAACCAACCAAAAATATAGTAGTATTGAAGTTTGAAAAACTTATCAAAAATGTTACCGCAAATGCTCCTATGATGGCCGGTCTTAAAAAAGGAATAGTTATATAATAAATCGACTGTAGTCTTGTTGCTTTTAGACTAAGGGCTGCTTCTTCCAAAGTCGGATCAAATCTTTTAAGTCTGGCTCCTACCATAAGCATCGCATAAGTTGCACCAAATGAGAATTGCCCAAGAACAACCAGCCAAAAACCCGGACTGAAAAATGATGCGTCTATATGAAACTTTTCTGATATGATATTACCTACATAGGTTGAACTTATAAGTATCGAGATACCCAAAATGACTCCCGGTATGATAAGCGGTGCTATAGCAAAAAAGTATAAAAATCCCTTAAATTTAAATTTTTCCTGCTCAAACAAAAGTGCTGCAATTGTTCCTACAACTGTGGACAAAGTAGCCATAACAAATGCAGTCAACAAACTTACCCATATGCTTCTTAACAGATCATCATCATAAAAAAGACCAACTCTGTCATCTGTGTTGGCAAAAAACCAGTCTAGTGAAAAACCTTTCCAAGGCAAGGCTATAAAGTTTGAATCATTAAAAGCCAAAACTGATATAGTCAGTAAGGGGAGTACTAAAAATATAAAAAATAGTGCTATATAAACTCTGTATCCGTTTTTATATAAAGGAGTACTGGGAAGTGACCTTATCATGATTATTGTCCTACCTTTTCAAGTTTTTGTCCTGATATTTTAAGAGCTACCCACACAATGGCTGAAGATAATAGCAACAGTAAAAATCCAAATGCTGAGCCCTCATTCCAGTTAAATGTGGATAAAAACTGGTTGTAAATCTGTTCTGTAAACCACAAAGAGCTCTTTCCGCCCAAAATATTCGGTGCGACATAATCGCCGATAACCAGCATAAATACTATAATAGAGCCATTTACAATACCTGGCATTGAATGGGGGATAACTATACGCCTGATAATTGTCCATTTTGAAGCACCCAGGTCACTTGCAGCTTCTATGAGTGAATCATCCAGACTGTCAAGCGTTGTCATTATGGGAACTATCATAAATAGCATAGACATATATAAAAGCCCGATTACCATACTAAAATCTGTATAAAGAAGCTTTACGGGTTTATCTATGACACCAAGCCACATAAGAGTCTCATTGATAACACCATGGTCTCCAAGGATGATCATCCATCCGTAAATTGTTACAAGTTCGCCAACCCAAAGCGGTATCAAAAGTAAAAGTGTAAAAAATCCGGCATATTTTTTTGAGACTACTTTTGTCAAATAAAATGCAACAGGAAAAGTCACCACAAAAGCCAGTATGGTCACGCCGATAGCATAAAGAGCAGTATTGATATATGTACGCCAATATATTTTATCACTAAAAAAATCACTGTAGTTCGATAATGACCAGGAAGAGTTTCCTGCGTCATCTACAACTTTAAAAGAGTTTATAAAAAGATCGATATGAGGTATTATTATCAATAAAACCAACCAGAGCAAAACAGGCAACAAAAGAAAATAGAAAGCTTTTTTATTTCCTGACATTGTATTATTCCTTATAGCATTTTATGTTGTTAAAACCTACACCCAGTCTAACTTTGTCATTCTCTTTTAAGTCTTGAAACTTTGCATTTTGAGGAAGTGATACGAGTATCTCTTTTTCATTATCTACCGTAACGGACATTTTGGTATTTGCACCGTCAAAAAGTATATTGGTTATAACTCCTTCAAATCTAAACAGATTTTTAAGTTCATCAGCAGGCTCAACTACAAAAGCCTCCGGTCTTATAAACATAACTTTTGGAACAAAATCCAAGTCAGGCTTCTTAAGAGTCCACCCTTTTTGTGTAGTTATAAACTCACCTGATTTTTCTTTTATTTCAAATCTATTGTTTTCTCCTACAAATCCCGCCACAAAAGATGTATTTGGATGCTTGTATAAATTTCTGGGAGTATCGACTTGCTCCAAATGCCCTTTATTCATAACTGCGACTCTGTTACTCATAACCAAAGCTTCAGACTGGTCATGGGTTATATATATAAATGTCGTACCTATCTCCTTTTGAAGCTCTTTAAGCTCAATTTTCATTCTTTCTCTTAATTTTCTATCAAGTGCACTTAAAGGCTCATCCAAAAGCAAGATAGACGGTTTCATTGCCAAAGACCTTGCAATTGCCACTCTTTGTTTTTGTCCGCCGGAGAGTTCATTTATCTTTTTCTTTCCGAAACCTTCCAGTCCGACACGCGAGAGCATTCCATAAACTCTATCTTGTATCTCTTTTTTATCCAATTTTTGTCTTTTTAGTCCAAAAGCAACATTTTCATATACATTCATCATCGGAAAAAGAGCAAGAGACTGGAAGACTATATTGACAGGGCGATTTTCAGGAGATATGCCTTTGAGAGATTTGCCTTTTATCAAAACATCTCCTTTTGTCTCCTGAATAAAACCGGCAATAACTCTTAAAAGGGTTGTTTTTCCGCATCCCGAGGGCCCCAAGACTGAAACAAACTCTCCTTCTTTAACTGTCAGGTTTATATCATTCAGTGCAACAAACTTTCCAAAATGTTTAGACAGATTTTTTATCTCAAGAATATCACTCACTTTTATCCTTTAAATGATTATAACTGTATAATTTTCCAAAAATTATACAGTTATAATCAAAGCTTCCAAAGGGTTTTCTTCGGAAGCTTTGAAATAATTTATTCAGCAGCTTTGATTTTCTCAAGAGCTTTTGCTTCGATACTGGCAAATCCGGCAGGAAGTGCATCATACCATTTTATATTTTTAATATCTTCAGGAGAGTATGACCTTTTGAAGTTTGCTTTGATTTTATCATCAAGATATTTAGGAGCATCTTTTGAAACAGTCATATAGCTACTTTTATTTGTAACATAAGCAGCATTTTTAGGCTGTAATATAAAGTTTATCCACTTATAGGCACCCTCTATATTTCTAGATTTGGCAGGGATTGCAAAAGTATCTATCCATCCCAAAGCTCCGCTTTTTGGACAAACAAAGTCGATATTTTTATTTTTATCATGTGCTTGCCAGCCTATAGCATCCCATCCTGACTCAACCCATACATCACCGCTTTCAACAAGTGCTTTTTGAGTATCACCACTGGTCCAGTAAGTTTTTACATATTTTTTAGTTTCGATAAGTTTTTTTGTAACTTTATCTATAAGTTTTTTATATGCCTCTTTGTCACCGTAAAGCTTAAAAGGATCATACCCCATTCCAAATGCTGCACCTATTAAGATAGGTCTTTTTAATCTATAAGAAATATGTCCTGCATATTTTGGATTCCAAAGATCTGACCAGTCGTTGGCTTCAGGAGCCATTTTTTTGTTGATAATAAGTCCTGTTGTTCCATATATATAAGGTACAGAGTAAACCTTACCATCAACTGCGCTGATTCTTTTTGCAGCATCTACCATAGCTTTTGTTATTTGATTTGTGTTTATTTTGCTGTAGTCGATTGGATGATAGATATGAAATCTTTTTTGAACAAATCTTATCCTATCGACACTTGGTTGAGCCAAGTCAAATCCACCGCCTCTTGTAGCTCTGAGTTTAGCAATCATTTCTTCATTGTTGCTGTAAGTTACCTTAACTTTTATACCTGTCTCTTTTTCAAACTTTTTGACAAGTGCTTTTGGTGCATAACCTTTCCAGGTTATCAGCCTTAGTGTCTCTTGTGCCATAAGCACACCTGAAGTCAGCATCAGTGCAGAAGCACCCAATAAAATAACTCTTTTCATGAAAACCTCCAAAAATATTTATATCTTTGTCACAAGATATTTTCGTTCGAATTGTAGCTAATTTTGATTACAAAATAGTTACAAAATGACACTAGATACAATCATAACAAGTTTTTGCCTAATATTCAATATAATATTATGTAAAAATATATTTTTACTATTTTTTGGGTATAATTTTCCTTTTTAAACCAAAAGGATAGAATATAATGCCTTCAAGTATTAAAGAGCAATATGATGTTGTTGTCATCGGAGGTGGTGCAACCGGAAGCGGAATAGCTTTGGACGCAACTTTAAGAGGCCTTAAAGTTTTATTGATAGAAAAAAATGATTTTAGTGAAGGTACCAGCAGCAGAAGTACCAAGTTGGTGCATGGTGGAGTAAGATATCTAGAAGCTGCGATTAAACATTTTGATAAAGAGCAGTACCATTTGGTAAAAGAGGGCTTAAGAGAAAGAAAAAGACTTTTAGACAATGCTCCGCATTTGGCACACCCAATTACTCTTTTGACTCCTATATACAGCTGGTTTGAGGCACCATATATTTATGCTGGACTGGTTTTGTATGATATCATTTCAGGAAAACAAAGACTCGGTAAAAGCTCCATTGTAACAAGAAAAAAAGTTGCAAAATTAAATCCGTCTATCAAAAAAAGCGGGCTCAAACTGGCAGTTAAGTACTATGACGGAGCTTTTAATGATGCCAGAATGAATGTGGCTTTGTTACAATCTGCCGAGGAAGAGGGTGCAACTGTAAAAAACCATACTGAGCTAAAAAGTTTTATTTTTAATGACGACAAAATAACAGGCATAAAAACATATAATCATATAAACAATAAAGAAGAAGAAATTTATGCCAGGTATTTCATCAATGCAACCGGAGTTTTTTCAGACCATATAAGAAAAATGGCCGATAAAAATATAAAAAATATTGTTAGACCAAGCAGTGGTATTCATATAGTTGTGGATAAAAAATTTATTCCTTCAAACAATGGACTTATGATACCAAAAACAAAAGACGGAAGAGTTCTGTTTATGTTGCCTTATCTTGATAAATGCCTTATAGGAACGACAGATAATGAAGCAAAAGTAAAAGAACATTTAAAAGTAAGCGATAGCGATGTGGACTATCTTTTGGAGCATGTCAACAAATACTTTGATGTCAACATCACAAAAAAAGATATCCTGGCTTCTTTTTGCGGGTTGCGTCCACTGGTTGACCTAAATCATGATGAAAAAAGTGCTGAGCTTGTAAGAGAGCATATCATTGAAAAATTGGACTCCGGCTTGATAACCATAGTCGGCGGGAAATGGACCACATATCGCAATATGGCGGAAGAGGTTGTTAACATGCTGACAAATACACCTTGCAAAACAATCAATTTTAAACTTGCAGGCAGCCATACAAAAATATCTCCCAAAGAGTTGATAAATTACGGACTTGACGAAAAAACTTCTGATAGATTGATAAAACTGTATGGCGACAATGCTCTAAAAATTGCTTCAATGGCCAAAAATGAGGTCGGTTATGATTTTATAGATGACAAATACCATATACTAAAAGCAGAGCTTATTTATACAATCAGACATGAATATGTAAAAAAGCCTTTGGACTTTATCATAAGAAGAGCAAATTTGGGATTGATAGACAAAAATGAGTCTATAAAAACAGTAAAAAAAGTAAGTGATATTCTCGCAAAAGAGTTGGGGTATGATTATGATTTTTCAGAAAATCTATATAATGAAAGCATTAACTTACTTGAAGAGGGATTTTAAATGAAAATATATGACTTTATATCTTGGAATGTAAACGGTATAAGAGCAATTGATAAAAAAGGTGCACTTAAATGGATAGATGATAAAAAGGTAGATTTTCTTGCTCTTCAAGAGATAAAAGCAAAAAAAGAGCAAATCCCTACAACTCTCTTTGATAAAAAATTTAAACATCTTTATGTAAACTCCGCAACAACTGCCGGAAGGCACGGAGTAGCTTTGTATTGTGATGTAGAGCCGTATTATGAAAGCAATGGATGGCATATTGATACCCTAAAAGAGGGGAGAATAAACGAAATACACTTTAAAACAGAAAAATTTGATATAGCATTTTTTAATATCTACTTTCCAAACGGTCAAATGAGTGAAGATAGACTCCAATACAAGCTCGAGTTTTATGATAGGTTTTTACAGTATGCTAATGAGCTTAGAGAAGAGGGCAAATCCATCATAGTTTGCGGAGATTTCAATACTGCTCATAAGCCTATAGATTTAAAAAGACCAAAAGCCAATGAAAATACTTCCGGTTTTTTGCCTGTTGAAAGAGCCTGGCTCGATAAATTTGTAAATGCGGGTTATATTGACACATTTAGATATGTGCATGGAGATATAGAACATTGCTATACCTGGTGGTCTTACAAATTTAATGCAAGAAAAACAAATGCGGGCTGGAGGATTGATTATTTTTTTGTGAGTGAAGATTTGAAAGACAGTATTGTAAATGCAGATATACTTGATAAAATTTTAGGCAGTGATCATTGCCC
>CAZMKH010000055.1:0-7151 GCA_964566455.1 uncultured Campylobacteraceae bacterium
CTTCGCCAATGTTAAAGGAGACTCCTTTTAATGAAGTATTAAAAGAGATAAGAGCTAAAAAGCCCGTCTTTTTGGATATCGGTTCAGATAGTTGCTTTAGCTGTCAGGAGATGGGGAAGATTTTATATAGAGTAAAAAAAGAGCATCCAAATTTTCCCATATATTTTATCAATGTTAAAAAAGAGAGATTTGTAGCTTATAAGTTAAAAGTACAAATGATACCGACTCAAATAATACTCGATAAAAATGGAAATGAAGTTTTTAGGCATATAGGAGTATTAAGTGAGGAGGGTGTAGAAACACTTTTGAAAAAATATATACTAAAGGGCACCTCTAACAACAGGTAATACCCACAATGTAAAATAATTTTGATTAAAAGGAGCCGAAGCTCCTTTTATTATGATATTCTGGATTTCAAACTCATAGAGTCTGCGATATCCTCAACTCTTCCGATTCTTCTGATACTTGCTGCAGTACCTTTGTAAAAAGGTATTTTTGTATCAGGATCAACAAAGTCTGTGACTATATTGTTTACCGGAGAATTTGGAAAACCGAAAGCCATGAAAAGCTCTCCGCTTCTTGTAGAGTCAGTTACATAAGCAACACCTCTTACACTTCCATAGTCATTATAAAGCATGACCAAATCTCCACTTTGTATACCTTTTGCTCTGGCATCTTTCGGATTGATTTGTACCGGGGCTATAGGCCATCTGGTACTTGGCATAGGTAGTCTTGATGTGTGGTAGTTTGACTGCCAAACTTCATTTAAACGACCTGATGTTACCCAGAATTCATGTTTTTTCAATTGGTTGGCAACTTGTCTTGGCATAGGAGGCTGAGGTGTAGGCAAGAACATAGCCTTACCTGATTTGGTACCGAATTTATTATCGGTATAGAGCCTTCTTGTGCCTACAAGTTTGCCATTGCTGACTTTTACTATAGGATTTTGAACTCCATTATTACCGTTTGCTCTAAGAAGGTCATAACTTGCAAGTGTTCCGGTAGGTCCTCCTTGAGAATCCATCTTGGCGCCCTGTCCTGCAAAACCGTCATTGAATGCATCTTCTTCGCTATTCCAGTTAAATCCTTTAAACCTCCTAGCCATTTTGGCGTTGCCCTCTTTTTCATAAAGAGATTTTAATGCATTTGCTATAGCTGCCGCTATCAAGCAGTCAGGCTTAGCAGTTCCAGGAGCATCAACAACTTTTTCGGAGAGTCTTACTCTTCTCTCACCGTTCATTGAAGTCAAATTCATCTCCAAAGTAGTAGCAGCAGGCAGCGACACATGAGCAACTTCACTTTTGAAGGTAGGATATATATCGACATCTATAAAGAAAAGCCCACCGTCATACTTACACGCTCTGTAAATGGCATCCGCCATAGTTTCATTATCCGCCCCAATATTTCTACCCATGGCTTTTTTTACAATATCACTTCTTCTTTTGAAAGCTCCTGCAAGTCTTTCACCCATAATTGAGTCAACAAAAGGATTGCATCCCCAGGCAAAAAATGCAAGATAATTTCCTTCAGCCGCTTCAGTATCAACTACAACCAGATTTTCTCTTCCGGGCATACCTTCTGGTGGCGCAGGTCTTACATAGCCTTCCTGATGACCGCCCAGTCTACAAACTCCTGTTCCCACTCTTCCGACTGATTGGGTAAGTATAGCGACATTGACTATGGAAGCAATATTTTCATAATTTTTTATACCCCAAATGACACCCTTTTCATAAAAGATGGCTGTTCTTGGTCTGTGACCGGACTTTTTAGGTTTTGCTATCCATGCGGCAGCTTTTTTGATATCATCTATGCTTACTCCGGTAACTTCAAAAGCCTTTTTTAGAGATATGGCATTGGCATTGGCTGTTTTTCTAAAGTTTTCAGTATGCTTTTTGATAAAATCTTTTGCTTCCCAGCCTTGTTCATAAATATATGTAAAAAGAGCATTCATAAGTGTTACATCGGTTCCGGGCTTTATTCTTAGATGCAATACCCTGTCATTTCCAGCCAATTCTCTTGCATTTGTTATGCTGGCAGTTACTCTTGGGTCAACAAATATAATCTTGGCTGCATCTACACTCTCTCCTGATTCATACTCTTTTTTCTTTGCATCCAAAGTTGCGCCCTGGAGATTTTTCGCCCAGTGAAGCAGGTAAAGATTTGTCTGAGTTTCATAAGGATTTGCTCCGATTACAAATATAGTATCAGATAACTCTGTATCATAGTAGCTTGTATTTAATTCACCTATTCCCATCTCTCTTGTAGCATGTACTTCAGAGTTGTATGCGGGACGATTATGAATGGCAGCGGATCTTGTTTGGATAGCTTTGAAAAAGAGTTTTCCTGTTCCCCAGGTATTTTCATATCCTCCGCCACCGCCACCGTGGTCAAATGCTTTAAACGCTACTTGGTCAGGACCATCGTTGTCTATAATCTTTTTTAATACTCTCGCTGCCAAATCAGTTGCATCTTCCCATGTGGTTCTGTTTAAATAATTCCCTCCAAATATTTGAGGATCTTTCAGTCTGTCTCTTGTAAAACTTGTTTTACTGTATAGTGTTGCAGCCATAGCGCCGCCTCTGGCTGAATTTTGTCCCTGGTTTACCACACAGTTTTGATCCGGTATTACCATTACATTATACTCTTTGCCGTCTCGATCTTGTACAGTATTTACCATTTGCTCGCTAGCCCAAACTCCCATAGCCGGTTGTTGTTTTGTAAAATCAACTCCCAAAGCATTTCTCTTTGGTGAACCGCTTACGCCTTTTGGCCATTTGTAAGCCGTATATCCACAGCCGACTATACAAAATTCGCATGTTACATTTTTTTTCTCCGCTCCTACAGGAGGCAGAGGTCTTTTATCATTTATTGAAAATCCCATCTTTTATCCTTTTATGTTTGATTCACGACCGTAAATAAGACCGTTTACGCCATAGGCTATGATTTTGTCATCGTCTACTTTTACCAATATCTCAGGTATATTTTCAGTTGCCTGACCTATTATCATTTGTCCGTCCAGCTCGGCATCAAATTCGCTAAAATGGCAAGGGCACCTAAAAGCCTTTTTTGAAGCATTATAAATGATAGGACACCCTTTGTGGGTGCAAAGCAGGCTGTAAGCTTTTATCTCGCCGTTAACCATAACAGCTTTACAGGGTGAGTCTGCATCAGGATAATTAAAGTCAACTTCTCCGGAACTTTTTAATTTTGAAACCAAACCTACTACCTTCTCCTTATATCCATAAAAATTCCCACTTCCGGAATTTTGTGAAGCCATCAGCGAAGGTGCTACTACCGCCGCAGCTGTTGCGCCTGCCGCAGCTTTTAAAAAGCCCCTTCTTGAGCTTTGATGATTTTTCATTGCTTCTCCTTTATACAAAATATAGTATAATTAGAAAAAATTATACTTGGAGAGTATTATAAGCTATAAGGTTTAACTAAATCAATCTCACAAAACGGTTGAGCATGAAGCCCAAAAATAGGGAGTTTAAAGTGTGTTTTAGAAATGTTTTTCTTACAAATGGTCAAAAATTGACCACCCTGTTTCAAAAATTGACCATTATACTGCTTCTAAGCAGTGTTGTTTTGCTTCATGCTGCAAATAAAAAAAGATTGGTTTTGGGGTTAACCGGAGTTGTTTTAAAAGAGGATATCGCAAGTATAGTAAAATTAAAACTATATCTTGAAAAAAAGACAAATTTAAACATAGCTTTTAAATTTGTAAAAAGTTATGCCGGTATGAAAACTTTACTGTTAAATGATAGTGTTGATTTTGCATATATTTGCGGCTCTACTTATGTCGATCTTAAACCCAGCGGTAAAATAGAGCTACTTGTTCTTCCTGTGGTTGATGATAAACCATTTTATAAATCTTTGGTAATCACCCTAAAAAACTCTCCGTATAAAAATCTTTTTGATTTGAAGGGAAAAGTTTATGCTATCAGCGATCCGGAATCAAACTCCGGCTCACTTGTTCCAAAATACATGATATATAAAAAAGGGTATGATTATAACAGTTTTTTTAAAAAAGTCATAGCTACTTATGACCACGGTGAATCTATCGAAGCGGTACTCTCAGGGTATGTTGAAGGAGCAAGTGTAGATAGCGTCGTATATAGAGCATTTTTATATAAAAATCCAAAAAAAGCAAAAGAGTTAAAAGTGATAAACAGTTTTGGTCCCTATCCTATACCTCCGTTTATTATAAGAAAAGATATAAGCACCAATATAAAAAAAGAGTTGGCAAATGCTTTTTTGAATATGTCAAAAAACGGGGAGGGAAAAAAGATATTAAAGTCACTGGCAATTGACGGTTTTATAAAACCAGGCAATATCTCATATCAAAAGATAAGAGGTATAAAACATTATCTAAATGTAAAAGAAAAGCGCAATGATAAATAAAATATTCTCTTTTTCTATAAAGACAAAGATAACATTTACTGTTTTTTTTATCATATTGTTTTTATCAGGAGGTATCATATATACTGTAAAACAGACTCTCACTAAAAATATAAAAAGCTCTTCGGTCAATATTGTAAAAGAGTTGGTTGGAGTAAACGAAACTTTTATCATTAAAAAACTCCTGGAAGATGACTATTGGAGCATATATAACGTATTAAAATCATTATCAAATCTTGATATCATAAAATCAATAGGCGTTATAGACGATAAAGGCAAAGTCGTAGCTCATACCGATACAAAAAAATATCATATTTACCAAAGATTTGACCTTAAGAATTTTAAAGGTGTAAAGATACCTTTAAGCAGTGATAATGTAAGACTTGGAACCTGTGTGGTAGAGATAAACAATGAAGCTCTTAGGTATCTTTTTAAAGATATGGATAAACAGATATTTATATATATCGTTATTTTGGCACTTATATCTTTTGTATTGGCATATTTTATATCAGAAAGAATTCTAAAAAGACTAAATATACTCTCTTACAATGCAAAATGTATCGAAGAGGGAAAACTTGATAAAGTAATACAATACAAATCAATAGAAAAAGATGAAATTTCAATGTTTCAGGAATCTATGGAAATCATACTAAAACAACTCAATGTTTCTATAGATAATGAACAAAAATTGAAAACTTTTTATCATGAGATACTAAAAGGTCTCAACGAGCTTATTGTTATTACTGATAAAAAATTTTCCATAAAATATCAAAACAACCATCCCTTTAAACATATCATCTTAAAAGAAGAGAGATTTAAAAGTGGAATTTTGGTCAAAATAAAAGAACATATAGCCAATAACACAAGCAGATTTGTTTTGCATTTGGAAGTTGTCGGCAAAGGTTTGGTGTATATTTATGTGATTATAGAGAAGATAGGAGAAATGTATGCTTTTTCATTTACTGATATTACAAAGCTGAAAAATCTTGAAGAAAAAGAGCAGTTGACAAACTCTTTTGAAATTATAGGAGAAATATCTTCAAGTGTTGTACATGAGATAAAAAATCATCTCCAACCCGTTAAGCTTTTGGTAGAACAAGAGAGTCTGGATACAGAAGACCATAGAAGGATTGAGGATATTATCGCAAAAATAGATGCTTTGGTAAATGATTTTTTATCTGTAGGCAAACCGATAGATAAAAATTTATCCGAATATATAGATATAAACCTTGCCATAGAAGACCATCTTTTTTTATTTGCCAATGAAATGAAGTCAAAAGATATTTTGCTTTGCAAAGAGTATGGTGTTGGCTTAAAAGTATTGATGGGAAATTATGACTGCGAGTTGATAATAGTCAATTTGATAAAAAATGCTATCGAGGCGTCACCAAAAAACGGTAAAATGTCTATAAAAACTTTTAAAAAGGATGAGTATAAAGTTTTTCAGATAACAAATGAAGGCAAGCCCATAGATAAGGAGACTATAAAAAATATATCAAAGCCGTTTTTTACCACAAAAAAAAGAGGAAGCGGACTGGGACTTTATATAACCTATAAGATAGTTTATCTTTATGGAGGTTTTATAGAGGCTACATCAAGTGAAAACAAAACTTCATTTAGTATCTATTTGCCATAAGGAGTAAAGATAATGAATATAGCCATCATTGATGATCAGGAAGATATACAGTACGCAGTGGAAAAAATACTAAAAAAAGAGGGCCATACTTGCTATGGCTTTTATGGTAATGAAGTAGACTTGATAGATGCTTTTGAAGTTTTTGATATTGATTTGGTTATTATTGATATGATGCTTGAAAATTCACTCACCGGACTTGATATATCAAAAAAACTAAAAGAGAATGGTTTTCATATACCCACCGTTATGATAACAGCCTATACGACTCCTTCAAATATGATAGAAGCTTCCAAGTCCGGAATAACAGATATCATTAAAAAACCGTTTAGCTCTCTAGATATTATTGAAATAGTTAGTAAATACAAAGATAATACTACAACAACCAAACTCTCTTTTACACAGGATAATGAAGAGTTTATTGGCTCATTTGAAACTATGAAAAAGGTATATAAAAATATCGGAATTGCCGCAAACAATAGTGAAAATATTTTTGTTTACGGAGAAACCGGTACAGGAAAAGAGTTGGTCTCAAAACTGATACATAAAAATTCCAAAAGAGCCGATAAGCCTTTTGTGGCAGTAAATTGCTCTACAATTCCTGAGAATATGTTTGAAAAACTGATGTTCGGTCAGGTTGAGAATTATTTTAAAAATGACTCATCAAAATATATGGGATATGTGCAGCAGTGTGAAGAGGGAACTCTTTTTTTAGACGGAGTTTACAATCTCACAGTCCAGTCTCAACTAAAACTTTCAAGATTTCTTGAGTCTAAAAGCTACTACCCTTTGGGCTCTACTAAAGAAGTTAAGTTTAAAGGTAGAATTATTACAACTTCAACCAAAACCCCGAAAGAGTTACTTGAAGATGAAAAATTCAAAAATGACCTTTACTACAGAATGTCAACTCTTGAGATAGGATTACCAAATCTTCAAAATAGAAAAAAAGATATAAAGGAGTTAAGTGAATATTTTATAAAACTTCACAACAAAGAGTTTGGACTTAATTACAAAGGTATAGAAAAAGATGCTCTTGAGCTGCTTGAAAACCATCATTTTAAGGGCAATGTAAGAGAATTGAAAAGCACTATCTACAAAGCCATGATATCATCATCAAAAA
>CAZMKH010000056.1:0-7139 GCA_964566455.1 uncultured Campylobacteraceae bacterium
AAGGAGCTTTGCTTCTTGGAAAGGAGAATATTCAATGAAAGTATTTTATCATGATGCTTTGATCATCGGAGGAGGACTGGCAGGTCTTAGAGCTGCCGTTGTAGCTCAAAAAAGAGGTTTAAATGCGGTTGTTTTATCTTTGGTTCCGGTCAAAAGATCCCACTCTGCAGCAGCCCAGGGCGGTATGCAGGCAAGCCTTGCAAACTCAAAGATGGGACAAGGCGACAATGAAGATGTACACTTTGCAGATACTGTAAAAGGAAGTGACTGGGGATGTGACCAGGAAGTTGCAAGAATGTTTGTTACAACAGCTCCAAAAGCCATAAGAGAGTTAGCTGCCTGGGGAGTTCCTTGGACCAGGATCAAAAAGGGCCCTAGAAATGTTGTCATAAATGCCCAAAGAACAACTATCGTTGAAGATGAAAAAGCCCATGGACTTATCCAGTCAAGAGACTTTGGCGGCACCAAAAAATGGAGAACATGTTTTACAGCAGATGCTACCGGACACACTATGCTCTATGGAGTGGCAAATGAAGCCATAAAAGACGGTGTTGTCATAGAAGACAGAAAAGAAGCTATTTCTATCATAAATAAAGAGGGTAAATGTTATGGTGCGGTTGTAAGAGACTTGGTAACAGGTGAATTATCAGCCTATGTCGCAAGAGCTACTCTTATAGCTACCGGAGGATACGGAAGAATTTATCAAAATACGACAAACGCGGTTATTTGTGAAGGAATCGGTCAAGCTATTACACTTGAAGCCGGCGGATATCTTGGCAATATGGAAGCAGTCCAGTTTCACCCGACACCTATAGTACCTTCAGGAATTCTACTTACCGAAGGCTGTAGAGGCGATGGAGGAATATTAAGAGATGTGGATGGCCACAGATTTATGCCTGATTATGAACCCGAAAAGAAAGAGCTTGCCAGCCGTGATGTTGTCAGTAGAAGAATGATGGAGCATATAAGAAAAGGTAAAGGTGTGCCTTCACCTTACGGTCCTCACCTATGGCTGGATATTTCCATCTTAGGACGAGAACATATAGAAAAAAACCTAAGAGATGTCCAGGATATTGCTAAAACTTTCAACGGAATCGACCCTGCGGATGAAGGCAAAAAAGGATGGCTGCCTGTTCGTCCGATGCAACACTACTCAATGGGTGGTATCAGAGTAAAACCAACCGGAGCAGCATACAATATGGAAGGACTTTTTGCCTGTGGTGAAGCAGCCTGTTGGGATCTGCACGGATTTAACAGACTTGGAGGAAACTCAGTATCTGAAACAGTAGTATCGGGCATGATAGTAGGTAACTATATGGCTGATCATTGTGAAAAAGTAGATATTGACTTCGATACAGACTTCATAAAACAGCAGATAAAGAAACAACAAGACTATCTTGAAAGCATTATACACTCTGACGGAGGCGAAAATCTCTATGACATTAGAAGAAGAATGAGAGAGATAATGGATGAAAAAGTTGGTATCTTTAGAACAGGAAGCGAACTTGAAGAGGCTGTAGAAGAGTTAAAAGAGCTTTATGTAAAAAGTAAAAAAGTTTCCATCAAAAACAAAAACAGTGATTTCAATCCTGAACTTGTAAATGCCTACAGGCTTCCTAAAATGCTTAAAGTTGCACTTTGTGTAGCAAAGGGAGCAAGAGACAGGACAGAGAGTCGTGGCGCTCACTACAGGGAAGATTATCTAAAAAGAGATGATTTGAACTGGCTAAAAAGAAGCTTGTACTCATGGGGGTTTGAAGACGACAATGAACCTATCCTTACCTATGAACCGCTTGATATCATGAAGATGGAAATGCCTCCTGCTTTTAGAGGATACGGCAGAAAAGGCATGATTATAGAAAATCCTTTGAGCGAAAAGAGACAGGCTGAAGTTGACGCAATCAGAGAAAAAATGGAAGCTGAGGGAAAAGACAGGTGGGAGATACAAGATGCTTTGATGCATTTTGAGTTGCAACCGGAATATAAAAGAAAAAATGAAAGACTAAATGAGCCTTTAGGAGATGATGATGAGTAATGAAGGAAGAGAAATAACCATAACCGCATTAAAGTATGATCCCCAGGTAAAGGCTTCAAAGCCGCACTTTGTAGAATACAAACTAAAAGAGACTCCTGGAATGACTCTGTTTGTTGCATTAAATTATATAAGAGAGCATCTTGATTCTGATCTCTCTTTTGATTTTGTATGCAGAGCCGGAATCTGCGGAAGCTGCGGTATGATGATAAACGGCAAGCCAAGACTTGCGTGTAAAACTTTGACCAGTGAATTTAAAGACGGCAAAATTCAACTTTTGCCAATGCCTGCATTTAAACTTTTAAAAGATTTATCGGTCAATACAGGAGAATGGATGCATGGTATGTGCGAAAGAGTTGAAAGCTGGATACATTCATCTAAAAAAGTGGATATAGCAAGACTTGAAGAGAGGGTTGAGCCTGAATCTGCTCAGGCAACTTTTGAACTTGACAGATGCATAGAATGCGGAATCTGCGTAGCAGCCTGTGGAACCAAGATAATGAGACCTGATTTTATAGGCGCAGTAGGACTAAACAGAGTTGCCAGGTTTGAAGTAGATGTTCATGATGAAAGAACTATGGAAGACTATTATGAGCTAGTTGGGGATGACAACGGAGTTTTTGGATGTATGACACTTTTGGGATGTGAAGACAACTGTCCTAAAAACTTACCTCTTCAAACCAAGATAGCCTATATGAGAAGAAAGCTGGTAGAACTAAGATAATCTATCATATGTCGGGGGAGTTTTTAAAAAACTCCCTTATTTTCCAAAGATAAGGGAGTTTAATGGATATTGTTGAAGATTATTTTCTGCTTTATCATGGTCTAAGACATCATCAAAAGCATTGCTATATAGATTTTAGACTGCAGGCAAAAGATAATTTTTTAGAAATTGCCGCAATATTTTTATCAGTCAATAGAAAAAATATAAATGACTTTCTGTCAACTTCAACTTTTAAAGAGTTGATTTCCAAATATTTTCAAAACGGCTCTGTAACAATAGATGACTTATATGACTACCAATACAATATACTTGAATTTTTAAGCAATCAAATTGCCTCAAGTGATTTTGAAGTTTTACAAAATTATTTCTCTTTTTTGCAAAATAATGAAATTGTCTCAAAAGAAGAGTATAACAAACTGGCAAACATCTTTAAAATCATTAAAATCAAAAAAGAAAACAAAATATTATCAAAAACCGATAAAAATGCATCAAAAGATATGGATTCAGACTATTTTTTCACTCAGAAAAATTTTATAGAAGATATCATAAATGAGTATGAGCATATAACCGACCAAAACCTAAATGAGATAAAAAAGACTCTAAATTCCCAAAAATTTTCCATAGGAGTAACCGGCATCATCAATTCCGGCAAATCAACCATGCTAAATGCTCTTTTGGGTCAAGAATTACTGGGCACTTCAGTAGTACCGGAAACTGCAAACTTGAGTGTTATCAAATATGCAAAAAATACAAAGGCAGTTGTAAAATTTTGGAGTGAAAAAGAGTGGCAAAAGATAGAAAATGAAGCAGATGCCATTCCTTCCATAGCAAAATTTGTAAAAGAAACAAAAAAAATCTTTAAAGACAAAATAAAGCAGTATATCAAACCTGAAAACAAAACACTACAAATCACCCCTGAAGAGTTACCTAAATTTACATCCGCAAACCATCCTTCAAAGCTGTGCAATCTGGTTCAATCGATAGAACTTTACAGTGATATAGATTTTTTGCAAGAAGGTATAGAGATAGTAGATACTCCGGGGCTTGACGACCCTGTAATTCAAAGAGAAGAAATTACAAAGTCCTATCTTGGAAAATGCGACACTCTTATACACCTTATGAATGTAAACCAGGCTGCGACTTTAAGTGATATAAATTTTATTATAAACACCCTGCTCTATCACAGTATCTCAAAGCTTATAATAGTTTTGACAAAAGCTGACACTGTTACAAAAGGGGAACTTGAAGAAGTGTTATTTTATACAAAAAATAGCATAAAAAAGAGTTTGCAAAATATAAATCACGGTGATAGATACAACTTTATACTTCAAAAACTGGAATTTATCCCCTTAAGTGCAAAAGAAGCTCTTTTTTGCAAGATCCATCCTGAAATTTCGAAGCAAAAAGGGTATGATTTAAACAAAACAGGACTCTTGGAGGTTGAAAAATCTCTACGCAATCTGCTTTTCGGGAAAGAAAATGAAAAAAACAAGATAGTAATAAATTCTATAAAAATAAAGTTAAAGAATATCATAAAAAATAAAATAGAAAATATCGAGCTTGATCTTCAACTGCTTTCTAAGACCAAAGATGAAATACAAGTGCTTGCCAAAGAGTTTGAAAACAAAAACAAAGAGCACCGACAACTGCTTTCAAATATAAAAGAGGAGTTGAAACTTGAACTTTTTTATATAAAAGAGCAATCATTTGCATATAAAAAAATAGTTTTTGATAAAATTGATTCACTAAGTAAAACTCTTACTCAAAGAGTGGTAGATGATATTCGATATGAACTCCAAAAAAACGGCTCACTGCCAAAAAATGAAAGAGTGGAATATATATTTGAAAATGGCAAAAAAGACGGGCTTCTTGATATATTGAGAGATTATCATTATGCTCTTTATAAACTGATAGTATCATCCAAAGAAAAAATCTCAAATAAATTTCCAAGCCTTCAAATCAAACCTGATGAAAATGAGTACAATCAAAAACTAAGCAATGAAATCATAGACAAAGTTGTTTTAAGCAACAATTCCATCGTAAAGCAACTTATATCAAAGAGTTACAAAAGCACCAGGCTAAAACATATAAATACTCTTCAAAATACTATTTTGACTATCATAAATGAACATTTTGAAGCATTGAAAGCTCCTGTAGAAGAAGCTATAGAAAACTTAAGCAAACAAAAACTAAAAGAGTATAAAGATGAGCTGCAAATACCTTTAAATGAACTACAAAACAAACTAAATGAACAAGAGGAGATACTTTCACTTAAAATCAAAGAGAGCTCTCTTAGTGAACATGAAAAAGATAAAAAAAGAGAACTTTTGTATGAAAAATTGACTCGTTTGAGAAATTTGGAAAATAAAACTGACAGGATAAACTCTTGAAAATCATAGAAACTTTTGTCAATGAATATAAACAGATACATACTAAAGTTACAGAGTTTGGAAACAGTATAGATGAACAAATCAAGTATGCAAAAAGTGAATTGACAAAAAAAGAATTTTACCCCTCATATACACTTGTAAATGTTTTAAACAAACTCTCCATCAGAGCAAAAGAGCCTATGAAAGTTGCGGTTACAGGCCAGTTTTCTAGCGGCAAGTCAACTTTTTTAAATGCCTTGATTGCCAAAGAGATACTACCTACCGGTATCACTCCTGTGACTTCAAAAGTAAATTTTATAAAATACGGCAATGAGTACAAACTGGAGATTCATTTCAATGACGGCAGAGTAGAATTTCATCCTGTCGAAAATCTTCAAAATTTTACCGATCAAAGAAGCAGTATAGAAGATATCAAATATCTAACTCTTTATATCCCATACGATACACTTAAGGATATAACATTTGTTGATACACCGGGTCTAAATTCCCAATCTATACAGGATACAAAAACAACTCTGAATGTCTTGAAAGATGTTGATGGAATTATTTGGCTCACGCTTATGGATAATGCCGGAAAATTAAGTGAAGAAAAAGCTTTAAATCAACTTTTGAAAAATTCAAATATCAAATCTTTGTGTGTGTTAAACCAAAAGGACAGATTTGATGAAAAAGATATAAACAAAACCATAAATTATATACAAGAGAAATTTTCTGATTTTTTTGATGAAGTCATTGCCATATCGGCAAAATCAGCCCTAAATGCCAGAAAAAATGATAAGCAGCAAATGATACAGGAAAAGATAAAAGAGCTTTCATCTGCTTTTGAAAAAGAGCTGCAACAACACTTTCCCGATGATTTGTCATTTTTCAAAAAAAACTATGCAGAGTTTAAAAAAGAGATTGATGATATTTTAAATATGGATTTTAGTAAAAATTTTGAGTTACTTAAATCTTCAAACATAACTCAAGTGATAGATTTTATAGACGATAAAATAAGACCTTATGCCAACAAAGCAAAAGAAAAATCTATCAAAAAAGATATGGTGGAAATCTGTAATATTTTAATCGAACAGTACAAAATCATTATCAAAGTTTTTGATAAACTTTTGACAATATTGACAAACTATCATAAAGAGCTTGATACATACTTCAACCTGCCAAAACAAAAATATGCAAAAGAGTTATACTTAAGCTACAGTGAACTTGAAAAAATCATAACCCTCATAAGCAATGAAATATACTCAAATCTAAAAACTACCACCCGCTATAGATACCGGGAAAAAAGAGGCTCGCTCCTGTCAAAAAGCAGTATAGAAAAAATCCCGTATGATTTTCCATGGTTTGACAGTGAAAATATATATAAAAATCTTTTTTATGATGATGAAAAAATAGAAAAACTGTTAAAAAAGGTTTTAAGGGATTTAAAAGAGAGTGAGCAAAATGCAAAACATGAGATAGAACTTTTATATACAAAACTCGAAAAAAGTGTAAAATCATGGCAGGAACTTTATGAGCTAACCTCCAAAAACAGAGAGATTGCAAGTGATAAAGAGTTTGCAAATCTAAGAAGATTTGTATCAAAGGTGTACGAAAATATCTTAAAAGATTTTGTACTTTCATATACCGACACCATTTCAAAGCTTGAACATGACTTTGGATATATCCAGGGGGCTTTGGAGTTTAACTACCAAAATGCTACAAAAACAACTGTGGCATTTTTCAAAAGAAAGATTTTTGAATCTGTCTCTTTTTTTGAAGAAGACCCGGTAAATTTTGCTATTTACAAACCCGGCGACAAGGATATAACCGAACAGGTTAAAATCCATTTCTCTTTCAACAAGCTTGACAATCTTATAAAATCCAAAAGAAACTTTTTATATAAAAGTATCGAAGGACTACAAGAGGAATTTAAAAAAATCTTGGCAGAAAAAGAGCTTTTTTTAAAAGAAAAAAAGGATATTTATCTTAAAAAGATTCAAAATTTAGACTCGCT
>CAZMKH010000057.1:0-7023 GCA_964566455.1 uncultured Campylobacteraceae bacterium
AGTAATGAAAACTTACTTGTTGATATGAGCAGCAATGAAGATGCCGCTGTTTACAAGATAGATGATGATAAAGCTTTGGTGCAAAGTGTTGATATTATTACTCCTGTGGTAGATGACCCATATTATTTTGGACAAATTGCCGCTGCAAATTCGCTTAGTGATATATTTGCAATGGGTGGTGAAGTATTGACAGCTATGAATGTAGTGGGTTTTGACGGATGCAATCACTCAAAAGAAGTTCTCAAAGAGATGCTTTTTGGTGCAAAAAGCAAACTTGATGAGTGTGGAGGAGTGCTTGCAGGTGGACATACCATAAAAACAGATGAAATGCTTTACGGCCTTAGTGTAACCGGCATTGTACATCCAAAAAAAATATACAAAAACAACAGTGCCAGAGTCGGGGATGTTGTAGTGCTAACAAAACCATTAGGACTTGGTGTGCTAACAACCGCTTTAAAAGCTGATATGATAGATGCAAACTTGATAAAATATATAACATCTTTGTTAGCCATGCTAAATTATAAAGCCTCCAGGGTTATGAAAGATTTTGATGTAAGTGCCTGTACTGATGTGACTGGTTTTGGTCTTTTGGGGCATATGATGGAAATGGTCAGCAAAGATACCTCTTTTGTCATAAACAGATCAAATGTTCCTATTATAGAAGGTGCACAGGATATGGCTGATATGGGTATCATTCCGGGTGGAACTTATAGCAATAAAAAATATCTTGAAAACAAAGTACACTTTATAAGTGAAGACAAGAAAGATATACTTTTATATGATGCTCAAACTTCAGGGGGTTTACTTATGGCTGTCAGTCAAAAAGATGCTAACAAGTTAGTTAGTACCTTGCAAGATAACGGCTATGAAAAAAGCTCCGTGATATCTGAGGTTGTGGCAAAAAATGAGTATCCTATAACAATAAGGTAACAAAATGTTAGAAATTCCCGGATATAAAAATCTTGATATAAAAAATATAGTTTTTGACTATAACGGTACTTTGGCAAAAGATGGTCAAGTAAATAAAGAAGTAAAAAAGCTTTTAAAAAAGATTTGTCTGGTTTTTAATGTCCATGTTATAACTGCCGATACATTTGGAAGTGTAAAAGATGAGTTGAGAGAGTTTGATCTTGAAGTCAAGGTACTCTCAAGCGGTGATCATACAAAAGAAAAAATGGAGTTCGTTTTATCGCTTGACAAAGAGACAACAGTTGCCATTGGAAACGGTAACAATGATAAAATGATGCTTGAGGCGGCAACTTTGTCTATAGCTGTTATAGGTGATGAAGGGTGTTCAAAAGATGCACTTTTGGCAAGTGATATTGTTTGTAAGGATATAAAAAGTACTATTGAGCTGCTTTTGTATCCAAAAAGATTGGTTGCAACTTTAAGAAGATAGAGCAAATTTTTCCACAAGATTCTCTTTCGTCATAGGTTTACAAAAGTAATAGCCCTGCCCGTAGTCAACTCCAAGAATCCTAAGTGTATCCTCTTGCTCTTTTGTTTCAATGCCCTCGGCAACTGTATTGTAACTAAAGCTTTTTCCTATAGATACTATGGCTTTTATCATTTCTGCTTCTTTTTGACCGCTGAGTACTACATCTACAAAAGTTTTATCTATTTTTATATTGTCAAGCGGCAGCTTAAGAAGATAATTGAGTGAAGAGTATCCTGTACCAAAATCATCCATGCAGATGGTTAGTCCTAGTTTCTTCAGGTTGTTTAATATCTTTGCATTTTCTTCAATATTTTTCATAAGACTTGTTTCGGTTATCTCTATAGCTAAATTCTTTGGATTTGTATTTTGTTCATCCATTATCTTTTTAAAATCTTTTTTCAGGTTTTGATAGTTAAACTGTGCGGTTGAGACATTGATAGAGATATGTTTTAACTCCTTTAAACTAGATTTGAGGTATTCAAAGTCTTCACACGCTTTTTTAAATACAAACTGACCTATATCATAAATAAGCCCCAAACTCTCTGCTATAGGAATAAATACGGAAGGAGAGATGGTCCCAAGTTTTTTACTACGCCATCTTATAAGCAACTCCAAACCAAATATCTGTTTTGTTTCAAGGGAGTATTTTGGTTGATAAACAACATAAAACTCTTTGTTGCTTATAGCATTTCCAAGCTCTCTTTCTATATTTATCCTTTCTTGTATCTCTTTGGAAAAATTTTCATAATAAAATCTATATCTGTCTTTGCCGCTCATTTTGGAGTTGTACATTGCAATGTCGGCATTTTTTAAAAGCATTTGCAAAGTATCGCCATCTTCCGGAAAAAATGCTATACCCAGACTTGCAGAAGTTTTTATCTCATTATTGTTTATGACAACAGGCTTTCTTATAAGCTTCATTATTCTTTTTACAAGCATAAAAATATTTTCTTTACTGATATTTTTTGTAATAGCTATGGCAAATTCATCACCGCCAAAGCGATAAATAGTATCACTGTTGTCCAAATTGTGCTTCAATCTCTTGGCGATAGATTTAAGAAGTAGGTCTCCCTTGTCATGGCCCAAAGAATCATTGATGATTTTGAAATTATCCAAGTCTAAAAACAGCAGTGCTATTTTATTGCCGTTAGATTTGGCTTCTTTGATATATCTGTTTATTTCATACTCCATGGCTCTTCTGTTTTTTAGGCCGGTAAGTTGGTCATGGTTTGCCAGATATACCACTCTTTTTTCTTGCTCGATATAGTCTGTTACATTTAGTTTTATTGCAAGATAACCAATAAGTTTTTTGTTTTTAAACATAGGTGTTATAGATGCTTTTTCATAAAAGATTTTATCATGTTTGTCTTTGTTGATGAAGTCTCCACTCCATTTTTGTCCATTGTCAAGCAGGTTGTTCATTTCATCATAAAATTTCTGAGGAAGCAAACCTGATTTTAAAATCCTTGGATTTTCTCCCAAAACTTCATCTTTTGTGTAACCTGTATTTTTTGTAAAAGCTTCATTGACATATGTTATGTGCCTGTTTGCATCTGTCATAACCACTGTATTGTCAGAATTTTCCACAGCATATTTGAATGATGTCAAATCTTTTGCATTTTGTAAAAATATTATATATTTGTATATAAAAGCAAACAGTAAAAGAAGAGCTGTTATAAAAAGTACGATACCTGATATTTTTAAATTATAGATATCTTTTTCATATCTGTTGTCTATTATTTTTTTGATTGTTTGGATATTTTTTTTCAAATTTACAGCCTTTGCCTGTCGGCTGATTGTGTTTAATATCCAAATATTTTCCATAGTATTTTTAATATTTATATAAAGGTAGCCAAGGCCATTTATTTTACCTTTTATGTTTTGTGCTTTTAATCCTTTTATATCATTATTTATGGTTTTTTTATCAAGGTCGATGCCTATAAACAGCCTTGTCAAATCAAATATAGCTTTATACACTGTATTTGAAATTAATCGGTCTTGACTGACCGACTGCATAAAATTAAATATATAAGAGAGTGAACTTATGGTTGTTGCATTATATGATTTGTATCTTTCTATGAAGTTTGTTTTGTTTTTAAAATTTGCTTTTAATTCAAGTAAGTTTTTTTTAAAATTTTGACCGTAATATATAATAAAGTTATGATTTTCCAAAAAAAGTAAGTTTTTTTCAAATTTTTTAATATCGTTAGAAATGACATCATAATTTATAAAAGTTAACTTTTGAGACAAAAATATATCAAAGTCATTGTCAAGTATTAAAAGTTGTGTAACCGCTTTGTCATATTTGTTATAGTTTTCCGATATATTTTCTATCTGCAAAGTTTTATATAAAAATGTTCCAAGGAAAAATAAAAAGATAAGCAAAAGAGCAAATGTAGGCTCCTTTAGATATTCATTTACTATTCCTTTGAGTTTTTTATTCATTGTTTTGGAAACTTTCCTGTAAGTGAAACAAGAAATGCTACAATTTTATCTATATCTTCCTGTTTTGCTTTACGACCCAGTTGATATTCTATCATAAACTTTACTACATCATTTAAAGTTTTATATCTTCCGTCATGTAGATAAGGAGAAGTACGAGCTATATTTCTAAGAGTAGGAACTTTAAAGAAGTATTTATCCAGAGGATTTTTAGTAACCTCGTATCTTCCCAAACTTTTGCTTTTGGCCTGCTTGAAGACTCCGAATTTTGCATACAGATTACCACCTATATTTATACCGTTATGGCAAGAGATACACCCTTTTGATTTGAAAAGTTCATACCCCTCTTTTTGTATTTTATTGATGGCATTTTTATCACCCCTTAGATACTTGTCAAATGGTGCGTCAGGGGTGATAAGGGTTTTTTCATACTCTGCTATAGCATCAGTAATATTTTCTTTTGTTATACCATCTTTATAGATAGAGTCAAACTCTGCTTTGTACGGTGAATTTTTTAGAGTTTTTATGAGGTTTGAAAAAGTATTACCCATTTCTATCGGATTTTCTATTGGGCCTTTGGCTTGGTCTTGTAAGTCCTTGGCTCTACCATTCCAAAATTGGACAAAATTATATCTTGCATTAAAAACTGTAGGAGAGTTTATGTTGCCGATTTGTCCGTTTATACCTATGGAAAACTGTCTGTTGTCATCCCCGCCATCACTTAGTATATGACAGTTTACACAGGCAATTGTATTATTTTTCGACAGTATAGGATCAAAAAAAAGCTTTTTGCCTAGTTTAACTTTTTTAGGATTAACATCTGTAACTTTAAGAGGGATAGGAGTGATATCTCGTGCAAGTATGTTGCTAAGCAAAATAAAAATTATGATTATTAGTTTCATCATATAATTCCCCTTTAAGGAGAATTATATCAAATTAATTATTTAACAAAAATAATTTCTCCTTTGTATCCAGCTTTTTTTACAGCATTTAACAACTCTTTTTTTGTAGCAATTTTATCATCAAATTTAACTGTCGCTTTTTGAGTGTTGAGCCTTACTTTTGCTTTTATGACTCCTTTTGTTCTTTTTAAACTCTTTTTTATCGCTGTAGTGCAAAGCGGGCAAGTCATACCGTCTATCTTGATGATTGCTGTTTTTGTGCCGGCTAGCAAAATTGCTCCAAGTCCTATTAAAAGTATCAATTTTTTCATATTTTCTCCAATATAAATACTGCCCAGTAGGGGTATGTTATCATTATAGTAACAAACAAACTACCAAGTATCAGGTAAAGTTTATAATTTTTACAAAGTAGTGTAGTACACACCGGTGCATTTCTTCTTTTTTTAAAGTAATCATACCAAAGATATGCTATCAAACAAAAAGCTATGATAGAAAAATAAGTATGATACGGTGCAAAAATTTGTAAAAATGTTAGTGAGCCCATACTAACACCAAATAACAAAAACAAAAGCGGGGCCAAACAGCAGGTACTGGCCAAGATAGCTGAAATTATGGAGCCAAAGATAATAGTGTAAAACTTTTTATCCTCTTTTTTTTCTAACTTACACTCATAACCTTTTACTAACGATATAACTGTTAGCTCTTTTGTTTTTGATTTTATTTTATAGTAAATTCCTTGAGATTTTGCAAATCTTTTTACATTTTCTATGCTAGAGATTGAGTTTAGCTCAATATCTAAGATACCATCATCTTCTAAACTCTCCCAAGCCTCTTTTGTTCTCAAAACCGGCTCGGGACAAGCTAAATTTTTACAGTCAATTTTTTTTATCATAACTCTTGAGAAGTTATTTTATAGCTAAAGCTAGAGGGCATATAATAGTTTAAGACTTCATCATTTACTTCAGCATAAGGGTAACCTAACATATTTAGAGGATACTGCACAGGCTTTGGATATAGCACAAAGTCTCTAGCCCAGTTAAATCCTACCCAATTCATTTCCCAAGAGTGAAGATATTTTTGTTTTAGTTTTTGAACTCTTGGATTATCGTATTTTAAACTCTCAACAAGCTCAAGTTTTGTTATGTCCGCTGGATCTGATGGTATCCAGCCGATACCAGGTATATAGTATTCGGCTCTACAATGTTGCCAAGTAGTTATATCGGCAAATCCTTTTTTATTAGACTTGCCAAGAGCTTTTGAAAAATATGATTTACCAAGCCTTATACCAAATACCTCTCGTGCAGGAATACCTGCTGATCTTAAAAGTGCTACAAAAAGAGAACTTATATCTGTACATTTTCCGCCGAAATATCCGGTATTCATCATTTTACCGGCGTTTCCTACACCGCATCCTATAGTCTTTGGATCTCTAAAAGTAACTTTTGTAACCCAGTCATATATAGCGCTTACTTTTTCAAATCTATCACTAAGCCCGGTAGTTAACTCTTTAGCTTTTTTAGCTATCTTACCGTCAGTTGGGATATGATAAGTCGGTTTTAAAAAGAGTTTTACATTTTTTGGTATCGGTAAGTTTTGCTTGCTTGCCTTTTTTATTAACTCTAAGTTTACGCTTCTGTAGGTAGTCTCTATCTCCATTTCTATATGAAGTTTTTTCTTTTTATCACTTTTTTCCCATTTGGCATACAATACTCTTGCATCATAAGGGTTTTTTGAATTTATATCAAATGTATCATAATTGCCGCCAAATTGTAAAAATCTTACCTTTTGAAAAGGTGCATTAAACGGAAGCGGATTCCACAAACGAGCAGGATAATTTTTTTCATCATATTTAAGATCAAAGTTATACTCAACTTTAAACTTTCTTGTTTTGGTATTTTTTGCCAGTAAAAGTTGTGGAGTAATTGAAAGGGCGCTAACGCCTAGCATTGAATTTTTGATAAAATTTCTTCTATCCATTTACAATCCTTTGAATTTTATTTGCATAAAATATGAGGACGATAAATGTTGCAGTAAAGGAGTCAAGAGGTTTGCAATATTTATGTCTGCCCAAACCTTGGGCTTATGCATTTGAAAAGCAATTTTATCATAGAGAAAATTAATCATTACTTACAATCAACAAAACTTAATAAAAAAAATAATATAATTTCACTCTTCAAATGGGCAGATGGGAGAGCTGGTTTAATCCAGTCGCCTGGAACGCGGCCGTAGGGAAACCTACCG
>CAZMKH010000058.1:0-6950 GCA_964566455.1 uncultured Campylobacteraceae bacterium
CAGAAAAAGAGATAGAGGAGTTGTCAACCCAGTTGGTAGATATGTTAGAGGTAGCGTTTTACTTTGCTGGATTAAAAAAAGAGAATTTTAAAAATGCCATAGAGATATATCTTAACGGTATAGATGAGTATTATGCCAACAACGAAGACGGAGAAATGGGTGTAGATGAAATCATAGAGGTAATAAAACACATCAAAAAAACAAAACCGGAACTTTTTAGATAATCTACTTTTGTGCTATGAAACAGGCAAAATTAGCCCATTTGAAGATAATGTCAACATTTTTAAAACCTGCTGATTTTGCCAAAGATATGTTTTCTTCATCGCTGTATGGTATGAGGACATTTTCCAATGCTTCTCTTTTTTTGGCTATTTCGTACTCACTGTAGCCTTTTTGTTTTTTGAAGTCATAGTATATATCTATCATTTGTTTGTTTAGTTTTTTGTCTTCATATATGATTTTTTCATTAAATATAAAAATTCCGTCATCTTCAAGTGAGTTATATATCTTTTTTACCAACTCTTCTCTTTTTCTTGGTCTAACAAACTGCAAAGTATAATTTGCGATGATAACTTTTGACAAAGGTATATCATCTTGCATAAAATTCGCTTGAAGAAGTTTTATATCTGCACCAAAGGCAGTAATTTTTCTTTTTGCTCTTTTTATCATGGCACTTGAACTGTCTATCCCTACAAGTTCCAATCTATTTGAAGTTTTGTGAAAGATTTCCAAAAGTGTCGAAGCGGTAGAGCAGCCAAGGTCACACACCCTATCACCTTCTTTTGTATTTTTTTCCACCAATGTTGAAACCAAAGATAAAACATCTTTGTAAAAAGGTACTGACCTCTCAAGCATATCATCAAATACACTTGCCACCTCTTCATCAAATTCAAACTGCTTTTTTATATCTTTTGAAAATACTCTGTCTTTTTCCATATCTTCATCTTTATCCATATATTTTTAATATGCGATTATAGCATACTGCTCTGTAAGTATCATAAATTAATATAAAAATTTTTATCTTAAATAAAAGTATAAGTAGCATATTCCAAAAATCTGATATAATTTTTTCTAATATTACCAGAGGTAGATAAAGGGGAAATGATATGAAAAAAATATATCGATTTATTATACTTTTCAGTTTAAGTGCATTATCAACTTTTGCTGTTACAGTTGATACGGTAGTATCTGTTAAATGGCTTGAAAACAATCTAAAAAATCCTCATTTAAAAATCATAGAAATGTCAGACAATTCATCTTTTTCTTTTAAAGGACATATTCCGGGTGCTGTTTTTACAAACAAATCGGACTGGAGATACCAGGCACAGGATGGTACACTGGTACATTTTTCACCAAAAATTCTTGAAAACAAAATACAAAATCTCGGCATAAACAGTGAAGATGGAGTTGTAATATATTACAAAGGGGACAATTTAAATGAAATGCTAGGAGCACACTACCTCTTTTGGCTTTTTCATTATCTGGGTCACACAAATGTAGGAATATTAAACAGAGGATGGCATGGATGGCTAAAAGCTAAGTCACCCGTAAGTGAAGATGATATAAAAATAAAAAAAGGAAACTTCAAGGCAAAGCCCATAAAAGCCCTTGAAATATCGACAAATGAACTCTATACCATACACAATGCCTATAATGTTGTAGATGCCAGACCTCACAAATACTTCTTGGGGTTGGGAAAATTTCCAAGCAATACAAGATATGGTCGTATCGCAAACAGCATCAGTCAGCCTTGGGTAGACTTTTTACTAAAAGACAAAGATGGACTTTTTTATATAGATGTCACAAAAGGAGTGCCGCTTTTAAAGTCAAAAATCTTGACAAAAGAGCAGCCTATCCTCATAACATGCTTTGGAGGGACAGGAGCTGCGATTGATTATTTTATGTTTTATGCAAGCGGATACCAAAATCTAAGAGTTCATGACGAAGGGCTGAGGCGTTGGAATTCACAACATTATCCACTGGCCATATCAGAATTGGTATTTGAAAAGATTCACGAAGAGGAGTAGACTCTGTTTTCAAGTAGCATGATATCGCCCACCTCTTTTTTGAGGCTTCTTGCTACGACATTGCATTTTACTTTAAACAAAAAATAGGCTTTTTTATCTATAACACCATACATAGTTTCGTAGTTACCCATACCTTTGGCTATGACCATATCGCTTTTCTTAAAAAGTTTCAAAAACTTTTTTAAAGCTCTGCTTAGATCAAGTCCCGGAGTATCTACACCACTGCTTACTACTTTACATACTTTGTCAATTACGGCTTTTTTTGCTTCAAGTATCGTCACATCATTGATGATGGGTTTTCCTCTCGTGACATAAACAAACTCTTTATCTTTATAGGTCTTGGTAAGCACTTCAAGAAGCAGTTTGTCATATATATGCTCTCCGGTATTGTCTGCAATATAGAGTATGAGTTTGGAATTTTTTATATCTTTTAAAAAATCATCATAATCGCACTCTCCAAACTCTTTTTCAAAAACTTCCCGAACCGCCTCTTTTAAGTCAAACTGTTTTTGGGAGCCAAAGTCTATAACATTTCCGGCAATTGCCGCTTTGATGGCTGTAAAAAGTTTATCATCACTATCTCGAATCTTCTTTTTTACATAATTTTGCAGCTTTATTGCCTCTTTTGTACTTTTTTCCTTGATATTTTTAAGAGGGTCTTTTTTGTTGACTATTTTTGCAATACTTTTATAAACATCTTTGGCTATAAAAGGTGGAGTAACATCCAAATCATACTTTATAAGTATCTTTGCAGTTTTATCCATAATCTTTTTTGTAGTTTTATCATCACAATTTAAATTTTTGGCACTTTTTAAAGCCTGGTTATAGATGCAAACCAAACACTCATTTTCTATATTCATGTAAAACCTTTTTTGCAGTTTTTATATCCTCTTTTATCTGCTTTTTCAGTTCGTTTAAAGAGTTAAACTTTTTATTGTCTCTTATTTTTTTGTAAAAAAAGATTTCCACCTTTTTACCTCTGTTTTTGATATCTTCATCTATTATGTGGGTTTCTACACTAAAACATCCATCGGTACTCTCTCTAACACCTATAAATGTAACCGAGTCATATATCTTCTCGTCTATAGCACATTTTGTTGCATAGACTCCGTTTTGTGGAAGCAAAAAATCACAAACAGATATATTGAGAGTCGCAACAAGCTCCTTTTTTCCTATACCCTGCCCTTTTATAACTTCTCCCTCTATCGAATAAGCCCGTCCTAAAAGTTTTCCGGCTTTTTCAATGTTACCACTACTTATAAAATCCCTGATAACACCGGAATGAACAGAGATGCCGTCTATAACAACTTCATCAACGACTTCAACTTCAAAGTTAGATTTTAAATGTTTGGGAGTACAGGAGCGATTAAAACCAAATCTAAAATCATACCCTACAATAATTTTTCTAAGCCCGGGAAATTCACCTTTTAAAAATTTGGCAAATTCCAAACAACCTAACTCTTTTATATCATCAAGCTCATAAAAAAAACAAGGCTTTTTGACAAATTTGCATCTATACTCTTTTGGGGTGAGATTTGAATTGTATTTTGATACTATCATTAGAGCTTGGGCTCTTTTTATAAGTTCCTGGTGAGCCAAATGAATACCGTCAAATCCCCCGATAGCCAAAGAGGTAACGCTATCTTTGGATATAGTAGAAATACTCTTCATTACCCTCTTTTCCTTTTATTTTTGAGCTCTCTTTTTTTAAGAGATTTAAACCTTCACCAACCAGGGCTGATTCAAACCTCATCATCACTCTTTTTATAGCAGCTTTATCTTTTATGACACCTTTTTTATCTCTTTTTATATCTTTTCCAACTTCAAACTGAGGTTTAAAAAGAGTGATTATCTTATCATTTGATAGCTCTTTTATCTTTGGAAGTATATGTAAAATTCCCACAAAAGAGACATCACAGGTAACTATATCAAACTTTTTATCACTTTCAAACTCTCTTATGTCACATTTTTCAAAAGATTTTACCCTTTTATCATCTTTTAATTTTTTATGAAGCTGATTGCTTCCGACATCTACGGCATAAACCTCTTTTGCACCATATTCAAGCAAAACTTCGGTAAATCCGCCTGTGCTGCTTCCTATATCCAAACAAACTTTATCTTTTATATCAATCTCACTCTCTTTTAAAAACTCTTTTAGTTTGTTTCCTGCGCGACTTACATAACTCTTCTCTTGAAGTAGCTCAACTTTTGAATCTTCTTCAACTAAAAAAGCGGGTTTGGTTATAATTTTTCCATCTATTTTGACATTTCTGCTTTTTATGGCTTCACTTGCTTTGTTGCGACTCTCAAAAAAACCCTGTTCAACCAAAAAGATATCAAGTCGCATCCCTTCAAACACTAACTCATCCTCTCTCTCATCTCATTTTCGCTTATTGTTTTAACACCCAGTTTTTTAGCTTTTTCAAGCTTACTTCCCGCATCTTCCCCAAATACAACAAAGTCTGTTTTTTTACTTACTGAGTTTGTTACCTTGGCACCCAAATTTTCTAGCTCCTCTTTTATCTTATCTCTTGGCTCGCTCATGGTGCCGGTCAATACTATGGTTTTTCCTGTAAAATAGGACTCTTTTACCTCTTTTATTTCAGGACTTTTTGGAGCTATTATCGAAAGTAGTTTGTTTACCAACTCTTTGTTTACTCTTAAAAATTCCAAAAATGACTCAGCCATCTCTTCGCCAAAACCGTCAATGCCCAGCAACTCCTCTTTTGTGGCATTTAAAAAATCAACTCCAAATCTTTGACAAATCTTCTTGCTTGCCACTTCTCCTATATGCTCGATCCCAAGAGCATTGACAAATCTCCAGCACTCGCTCCCTTTTATGCTTTTTATTGCATTTAAAAGATTGTTTACTTTTTTCTCTTTAAAACCCTCCAGCTTTAACAAATCCTCTTTTTTTAGCTGAAAAAGATCAAGCACACTCTTTACCAAACCCTCTTCATATAAAAGTTTTACTATTTTATCGCCCAACCCTTCTATGTCCAGACACTGCTTGCTTGCAAAGTATATGATGGAGTTTACCACTCTTGCTTCACACAAAAGATTTTGGCATTTTAAAAGTATGCCTTCATCTAAAAGCTCACTTCCGCATACCGGACAATGAGTAGGTCTTTGAACAATCTTTTCATCACCGTCTCTATACTCAGTTAAAACTTTGGTGATTTTGGGTATCACATCGCCGCTTCGTATAATGATAACAGTATCACCGATGCGGATATCTTTTCTTTTTATCTCATCAAAGTTGTGAAGTGTGGCTCTTTCTACTACAACTCCTTCAATGTTTACCGGCTCTACAACTGCTACAGGTGTTACTACACCGGTTCTTCCTACTTGAGAAATGATATCTTTTATCTTTGTCATCTTTTCGATAGCCGGAAACTTGTAAGCGCACATCCATCTGGGGTATTTTACAGTATATCCCAGCTTCTCTTCCAAAGATATGTCATTTACTTTTACCACCATTCCATCAAGCATCACAGGCAGTGTATCTCTAATACCAACAAACTCTTTATATAAATTTTCTATCTCATCTATACTTTCGCAAACTTTTCTCTTTGGAGGCTCGTTAAACCCCAGAGCATATACAAAATCCATCATATCTGAAAGCTTTTTATACTCCAAAGAGTTTTGCCCTACTCCCCATGTTTGAAATATAAGCTTCCTTTTGGCAGTTATGGAACTGTCAAGCTGTCTCATACTTCCTGCTGCCGCATTTCGTGGGTTGGCAAAGAGTGGTTCACCTTTTTTTGCTCTCTCGTCATTTAGCCTGTCAAACTCATCTTTTGGCATCAAAACTTCACCTCTTATCTCTATGAGAGGTTGATACTCTATATTTTTTGGTATCGATTTGATAGCTTTTGCGTTATGGGTTACATCTTCACCTATCACACCGTCACCTCTGGTGATAGCCTGCTTTAGTTTTCCGTTTTCGTAGATGAGATTTAAACTTGCTCCATCAAACTTGGGCTCGCAGTAAAATTCACAAATTCCTACATTTTTGTAAACCCTTTGTATCCACTCTTCAAGCTCTTTTTCATTGAAAACATCTTCCATAGACCACATTCTACTCAAGTGCCTGGCTTTTTCAAACTCATCCAAAACTTCTCCACCCACTTTTTGGGTAGGTGAGTCAGGATCGATTAACTCAGGATGCTCTTCTTCAAACTTTTCTACTTCACGATAGAGTTTATCATATACTTCATCACTTACCATAGGATTGTCTTCCTTGTAGTAAGCTTCAGCCCATTTTTTTAAAAGTTCTACACTTTTTTTATACTCTTTTGGGGTCATTTCTACCTCTTTTAAGGTTATTTTTCTATAATACAATTATACCCTATAAAGGTTAAAAATTATGTTTTATACTATTTTTAAAAGTAAACTTATCGGAAAAATTCTTTTGTATGGTGATGAAACAGAGCTTTACGGACTTGAGTTTTATAAAAATACTCCTTTGGAAAAAAGCTGGATAGAGGATAAAACAGTTTTTCAAAATGTCATAATTCAGCTTGAAAAGTACTTCAACAAAAAGCTTAAAAGTTTTGATATTCCCTTAAGGCTAAGTGGCACTCCCTTTCAAAAAAAGGTTTACACCCAACTTTTACAAATCCCTTATGGCTCAACCATAAGCTATCAAGAGTTAGCCAAAAGAGTAGGTAATGAAAAAGCTTCAAGAGCAGCAGGAAACGCAAACGGTAAAAACCCCATAGCCATCATCATCCCTTGCCACAGAGTCATATCAAAAAACGGCTCCATAGGAGGCTTTAGCGGCGGACTTGATATAAAAAGAAAGCTTTTAGAGCTTGAAGGGGTAAAAATCAGATAACTCTTTTGAAAGCCTCCTCGACCTTGAGAGCTTGAAAATGCTCTTTTACATCGTGACATCTTATGATGGTTGCTCCGTTTTGT
>CAZMKH010000059.1:0-6923 GCA_964566455.1 uncultured Campylobacteraceae bacterium
GTATGTGTGCAAAAAGGTTGAGATATATTTTACCTCCAATGAGTCTTGAAGAGGTGCTAGAAAATGCCAGACTAAGCTCTATAAATGAAGAAGATATTACATTTGAGCCTGTTCGCAATATGCGTTCACCCCACCATACCTCAAGTCGTCCGAGTATATTTGGCGGAGGCAGCGCAAAGGCTATGATGGGGGAAGTTGCCCTTGCAAATAACGGTATACTCTTCTTTGATGAATTTCCTCACTTTCAAAAAAGTGTTCTTGAGAGCCTCAGAGAGCCTTTGGAAGATCACAAGGTTCTTATCTCAAGAGTCAATTCAAAAGTGGAGTATCATACAAAGTTTCTGTTTATAGCTGCTCAAAACCCATGTCCCTGTGGCAATCTTTTAAGCTCCAAAAAAGAGTGCAGATGTACTGAACTTGAGATACAAAGATATAAAAATAGACTTTCTGAACCTTTGCTTGACAGGATTGATTTGTATGTGCAGATGGATGAGGTAACAAGCAAGGATAAATCAAGCATAACTTCATCACAAATGTTTGAAACAGTCAAAAAAGCTTTTATCATGCAAAAAAAGAGAGACCAAAAAGAGTTAAACGGCAAAATGAATGAAAAAGATATAGAAAAGTTTTGTAAGCTGGGTGATGAAGCCGAAATGATACTGCAAAATGCAGTATCCAAATTTGCTCTTACTCAAAGAGGCATAAACAAAGTCTTGAAAATAGCCAGAACCATAGCTGATATGGAACTATCACAGGATATACAAAAACCTCATCTGCTTGAAGCATTGAGTTACAGGAAGAGAGGTTGAACCTATACTGCCATTTTTGTATCATTTACAAGCATCAGACCTGAATTTTTTTCAAAAAAGGGCTCAAGCCCCTCTACAAGTGAATGGGCTTTTTCTTCTGTAACTACTGTCATAAACAAAACCAGTGCATCATCTTCATTGAAAAGCAGTTGCCCTTCATGATATCCGTGATGTCCTCTGCCCTCAAGATTGTGAAATATAGTATAAGCTTTTATATCGACTTTTTCCATCAATCTTTTTATATGAGGCAAATGCTCACCGTTGGTAATGATTTCTACTTTTTTCATATCTCTTAATTTCATATTTCTCTCCTTAATGCCTTTTCAAAAGGTATCTCATTCCAAACATTATCTTCATAACAGTAACAATAAAAAGACCTTTTTTCATTATCAACAAATATCATTCTAATCCAGCCGTTATATACCAGCTGGGATACTTTGTGAATTTTATCTACAACTTTTTTATATTTTTCAAACGGCGCCTGTACAAAAGTAATAAGTCTAATAGGCTCATGATAGGGTTTGCCTTCCAAATGTACACTCTGTGCCGCAAGCCCTGTTCTAAGGTCACTCAAGTTGCCACTTATGACTCCAAACTTTCCTACAACATTATGATACACTTTGCTCTCACTTCCAAAAGCTACATTGTCAATACTCGAAAAAAAGTGCTCCATATTTATCCATTCACCGACCACAAGCGCTCCGGATAAAATTATCTCTAAAAAACTGCCTGTTTTATCCTTTTTATAGTTATAAGAGTGTAAAAAAGCCCTGTTTTCAAGTTTTATATTTTGAGATAATTCTCTTTTTCCTATAAAAAAGGAGTGGTTTGAGCTTAGTCCCCACTCAGGTCTTGGCTGAGACCAGTCGTATGCATTTTTTTGGATAAATTTTAGAGCTTTTTTCCTGGAGAGATTTTTGACAAAAGGAAGTTTTTTACTCCTTTCATATGCTGAAATCTCTGTAGCTTTCTTCAAATCATTTTCAATCTTATCAATCTCTTTTGCATACTCTTTTGGCAAATCATCTTTTTCAAGAGTTATCTCATCTGTTACCGTGTTGTGAATACCACTTATGAAGATTGTCTTTGGGGGTATGTTTATGCCGGAGTTTTTCAGTGCTTTTTTGATATCAGGTTTATTTAAAATGTATGCTAGCACTCTTGCATTTGTATCACTGCTGTTACCCCCGCATGCTCCGCAGTCTAGGGCTGATTCATAGGGGTTGTTTTCTGATTGGCTTTTGTGACCCATAAAGATAACATATTTTGCAAACTCATTGTCTATTCCTACGATTTTTAGTGCATTTTCTGCATAAAAAAGCTGCTCTTCAAAAGAAAACCCCACTTGCTTCATTTTTTCTATTTGATGGCTCATGTCATAGTGAGATATTTTATATTTTTCTCTTAATAGTTTTATCAACTCTATCTCTTCAAAATTCATAAGTTTAAAAGTTGCACCAAAACCGGTCTGAGGCTTATTGGTTTTATCATTCAAATCAACACAGTCAAATTTGGAAACAGCCATTTTTCTTATCTCTTCAATTTCATTTTCATACTTTTGGGCTTTAATTTGATATTTTTTCTTTAATACTTCTTTTATAATGGCTCTTTGCAAAGTTTCAACCTGCTGGACAATGAATTTTTTAGGGTATTTGTCTATTATCCACTCTCCGCTATACTCACTGTTGATATATTTTTTTCTAAAAGGCATATATTTCTCGACATAGAATGTTTTTCCCAAAAAGTCGAAGCCGAAAAGTATACCTATAGTCTCAACAGCAATATAAGGAGATAAAATCCCCTCTTTTAAATCATGATAGATATGTTTCAATACTTTTATCAACTCTTTTGAGTCATTTTTTTGCTTATTTTCAAACTTATACACTATATTTTTCGGTTTTATGATAGCCGGGCAGAGATTGGATTCGGTTCTATTTTTAACATCTATAAATTTTAAAGGCACTCCAAAAAAACCTGCAATCCCAAAAGTTTCATATTTTCCTGTACTTTCAACTGCCCTTCGTATACTTTCAGACCTTACATCTATACAAAAAAAGAGTTGTGCATCTTTCTCCTCTTTTTTTTCATCTTTAAAAACCAAGGCACTTTCATACATCAACTCTTTCATATACCTTTTTTCCATAGCTCTTAGCCATATAAATCCTTCATTCTCTTCGTATAGCCTTATATGCTCAAGCAATGAGGAGTAAGAGGCAGTTTTAAAATACTCTATCGTATCTTTATCTTCATTTTTTAAAAGGTTGTATAAAAACTCTGCCTCACATCTGCTCTCATGCTTTATTTCATCCTTTATATATCTTTGATAGAGTTTTAAAACCTCATCTTTATCTCCAACTCTTAGCCACTCCTGAAAAGACATGACATACTCTTTTAGCATCTGCTTTGAGTGATACAAAACCCTCATTATACCCTCAGGCTGATGCAAAAAGCTAACAAGATTTTCATAATCAGCATAAAAGTTGTACTCTTTTTTTACAGTTTTTATGAGCATATAGGTATAGTACAGTTTTATTGCCAGCAAATCCTCAAGGTAAGCCGGAGCTGTTTTTTGAAACTTATAGCTGCTGTTTTTAGACCTCCATCTTAAAAAGCCTGTCCATCCGTGCTGTTTGGAAAATTCGAGTGTAAAGTATGTTTCCCACTGCTCTTTGGGAATTTTCAATTCATTAATAACATAATATATAATATCTTCTGCAGTGTCTGTTTTTTTAAGAAGCCTACATAGCGGATCACTCTTTTTAAAAAATATATGATCAAGCATAACAGAGTGTTTCCATGCATAAAACATGCCCCTTTCTTTATAGGGAAGTGGTAAAACCGCTTGTCCTTCATCAAGAAAACGCATAAGAATCTTGCTTGTTTTTTCATTTAAAATTTCACTTAAATTTGTTCCAAAAAGCCTATCTACCGCATCACATATAGTCCAACTTTTTAAAAGCTTTTCAGATTTTCTATATATGTTTTTTTCACTTTTTTTTGCAAGTAATTCTATGTATATATCTTTTAACAGTTCACTATTTAAGTCCGTTTCCGGCTCATCATAAATATACATATTTTTACTATTTACACTTAGATTATAAAAAAGCTTGGATAACCTTTTGTCATGCCAAGTATGCTTTTTTAAAAATCTTTCAATCTCATCTTGTAAATCATTCTTATCAATTTTTCCCTCTTTTAGATACTCTTGATACTCCTCTCTTGAGAGTGACAATCTTGAGTGAAATATATTTGAAGCCTCTTTGACAGCTTTTTCAAAAGGCAAATTTTCAAAGCCGTGAAGAGGGTTGTGATGAATAAAACCTGTCATAGGCCAAAAATTATGAAATTTATCTACCGCATTTTCTATGATAGAGTATATGTAGAGTATCTCTTTGTCTGATGCAATCATCGTAAAATTCCCTCAAGATAGTAGAGCATGTAAATTATGGGAAAAACCAAAAGCATTGCTGTTAAAACTGCTTCCAAAGGTGTTATCTCTTTATATCTGTATCTTTTGATATCTTTTCCATATATAAATCTCTCTATAACTCTTATACCTGAATAATTAAGAAGTACCCAAGTCAAAACCTCAATCAATTCAAACATCCAAACATAAGATGAATGATAATGAAATAATTGGAATATTACGATAACAGGTGTATTTTGTAACAACATCATAGACAAGACAAAAAATAGCGACATCCATGGTATACTTTTTCCCAAAGATGAAATAATTTTATCATGAACTATACCAAACCTCTTTATCAAAAGATAAACAATAAATAAAAATGAAAAAAATGCGGGAACAAAAAGCATATTATAGTTTAACTCCCTGCCTCCTGTACTTTTCCAAACCCAGGCATATGATGATACAACACTGTAAAAAAAGAGCAGATATCTTGATAAATTCTCTACGCTAAGCATCCTGAATGCATACAAAAGTCCACTAAGTGAAGCTGATAAAGCTACTATCATATTGTCATCCAATGATATAAATCTAAGCAAAAACAGGCCTAAAATATATAAAAAAGCTACAATATAAACCTGAGTTTTTCCTTCAAACAGGAAGATAATTTTATTTGTGACCATAGAAAACGGAAATATCGGCAGCAAGAAAATAAGCAATATTGTTATAATTGTTTCAATAATCATTCTACCAACCTAAAACTTTATCTTCTTATTTACATACACAGAAAAATTTATCATCTTTTTTGAATATTTTGATGCAAAATCCAATAAATACAAATCTCTAACCAAAACTCTGTAAATTACATTGTATATCTTTGTAAAATAACTAAAATCAAAACATTTTTTAAATACTCTGCAATATGCAAAAAACCAATTTGCGATAAAAATAAAGATAACAATACCGGCCGATATGTAAAAAATGCTCTCCGATATCTTGGCTTTTAAATAAATCTTTTCCAAAATATGGGGATTTGTAAACAGCAGTGCATTGAAAAAGTGCTCCGCAAAAAGATATAATGCCAATGCCAAAGCATACAAAAGTGATGCTATCAAAATATATCTCAAAATAGCAGTAGAGTGCTTATAAAGCGAAAAGAGAGTAACCACGCCCGAAACCCATGCAAAGAAAAAGAAAACTATACCGCTTTGAGACATAGAAATATTTGAGGTAAAAACAACAAAGGCTATAAAAGCAGGCAATACAAGAGTACTCAAAACAAACATCCCGAAAGATACCTTTTTTGATGAAGGTTTTTTAAAATAAAAATCAAACAAAGATATGTTGGAGATATTTGAACTCTCTCTGGCTTGAGATATAACACCACCAGACCCCAAAAAGAGTGAAGCTTTAAATATCCCATGCACCATCATATGATATATAGCAAGAGCAAATGCCCCACTGCCAATCTCAAGCATCATATAACCCATCTGTCCCATAGTCGAATAAGCCAAAGCTTTTTTGATATCATTTTGTACTATCATAAGGTATGAACCTATAACAGCAGTAGCAAATCCGACCACAAAAGCAAGATGCAAAGCACTCTCGCCGAACAAAAACAAAGGTGCAAATCTGTTTGCCAAAAATGCTCCCGCATTTACTATACCGGCATGCATCAGTGCCGATACAGGATTGGGCCCTTCAAGAGTAAACGGAAGCCAAATATGAAAGGGAAATTGGGCTGATTTCATCAAAGCACTTGTCATAATAAGCACTGCAACCACAGAAGCTACAGGTACTTCTGTAAAAACAGTATGCCAACGGAGCACACCTGAAATGCTTGATAAAAAAAGATGTAAGTTAAAAGTATGATAGTAGCTAAATATCAAATAAAGAGCTACCAAAAAAGGGATGTCAGCCAGCATATGAATAAAAAGCGTATAAAAGCCATACTTGTAAGTTTGTTTTCTTTTAAAGTTGTGTACAAGCAAAAAGTAAAGCACCACTCCTATCATATGCCAAAAACCGAACATTATGATAAGATTGCCGCTAAGAATCAATCCAAATATCACCCATATCATCATATCAAGCAATACAAAGTACCTTATATACCCCTCCTCATCAAACATATACTTTACAGAGTAAAGATGTATTACCAATGATACCAAAGACACAAAGAACAAAACCACTACACTCAAAGGTGTTATATAGATACAAAATATAGTATCACTAAATATCTCTAAACTTTTTGCACCAAAAATAAAAAATCCAAGAGTATATAAAAATGAAGTAAAAAAAGTCAGATATGCAAAAAACAGAGAAATTTTGTAACTCTCTTTTCCCTGTTTAAAAAAGCCGATAAGAGTTACCGCCATAGAAATAAACGGTATTAAAAAAATCGCTGATATAAAAATATAAAAAAAACTACCCATCCAACCCCATTGAAATATTTTTATATCATTATACTTTTATAACCATATAATACAACTTATACATACCAAAAAAATGATATAATACTTACCATATCGGATACAAGGACTTAAAGATGCAAAAAGTTTTTGACGAAGTTTACTCGCTCGATAAGAGATGCTATAATGAATTTGGGCTAAATGAAGATATACTTATGGAAAATGCCGCTCAGGCTTTGTCAAACCATATTCACAAAAAATTTAAAAAAGGAAGTTCAGTTTTTATAGTAAGCGGTCCCG
>CAZMKH010000060.1:0-6819 GCA_964566455.1 uncultured Campylobacteraceae bacterium
GGAGCAAATATAGCAGGCTTTAAAAAAGTTGCGGATTCTATGATAGACCAAGGTTCGGTTTAGTTTATATTGATAGCGGGGGAGAGTTTAACTCTCCTTTGCTATACAGTGCTCAAAAAGATATTTGTGATCCTCCGGCAGAGTATTGAAAATCTCTTTTGCCAACTCTCTTATCTCCCAAAGGGCTGATTTGGAGCTTCTAAGAGTTAGAAAATTTTGCAGACTTCTTGCATTTACACTCCATGTAAGCTCTGTCTTGTAGCTCTCAGGCAGGCAATATTTTGCTTTATCATTGCTAATGCCTTGAACTAAAACCTTTCTCAGGTTTTCCAGTGCTTTTATGCTCATTTCATCAACAATTGCCACATCTGTAAATACCAGATATTTTTTTGCTCTTTCAATATCTTTTGGAGTAAACTCTACTTCACTTTTTAATTCTTTTAAAGTATATCTTGTAGATTTTACACTGAGGCTTGCCATACGGTGTCTTGCCAATTCTTGTAAAAGAGCTCTGCTTATACCTTTTATGTAAAAATTATAGTGCAAATGCTCAAGAGTTGAAGCATGTTTGAATTTATTGCCGACTCTGTCTATGAGTTCTTTATCTTTTTCTCCACCCCCATCACTTTTGTCAAAACTTTGCCAACATGTTCGTATGGCATTTGCGCAAACCAGTAAAGGAGTATAGTTTAAGAGAGTTATTTGCATAATGAGTCCTTTTTAAAGACTCATTATAGCAAATTTATATTAAATTATTGTTTTAGCTGAAGTAGGGTATTTAGCATTTGATCTGAAGTTGTAATGGTTTTTGAGTTTGCCTGAAAACCTCTTTGGACTATGATAAGCTGAGTTAAACTTCGACTTAGATCTACATTGCTCATTTCAAGTGAGCTAGCCTGGATAAATCCTCTTTTGCCTGTTGCCGCCTGACCAATGATAGGATCACCTGAGTTTGATGTTTGGATATAAACTCCACCCCCGTCACTTTCAAGTCCTACATTATTTGTAAAACTTGCCATTGATACCTGAGCCAAGCCAAAGCTTCTGCCGTTTGTAAAGCTTCCTATCAAAGTTCCTGTCTCATCTACCCTGATACCATTTAAGTCACCTCCGGGATAACCGTCCTGAGAAATTCCTGAAGTATTTGAGTGAGCATCGAAGCTTGTCATGCCATCAAACTGACTTGCAGTTCCAAACTGAAGATTGATATTTTGATTTGGTGCCGAGCCATTATTGGCTGTATAGGTTAGATTTGTAGGAGTATAAGAACTTAAAGAACCGTCAGAATTGAAACTTATGCTTCCTGTTACTATATTTTTAGGATTTACTCCTCCGTTAATATCACCGGGCTCGGGAACGGATATGATAGTGCTCCATTGAGTTCCTCCGTCAGCTGTGTAGCCAATCTTTCTAAATTCAAATCTTACAGTATGTTTGGTTCCAAGTGAATCAAATATATCGATACTTGAAGCATGAGTTGCAGCATTTATGGTTTGAGAAATTCTTGAATTGTTACCTATGGGAAGATTGCCCTGCAGTGCACTCATGGTAGTAGTAAATTTTTCATTTGCACTGACACCGTTTGTTGCATCGGTTAAGGCAGTTATCTTTAAATTCATATCATAATCATTTGAGCCACTGCCAGGATTTCTAATCTCAAATTTTCCACCGTCAGTTACAGTTGCAAGTACTCCGTCATTGCTGTCTGAACTACTTGCCTCACCTGCATCATTGCTACTGTCGTAGTTTACATTATTTCTTGCATCGTTTTGCAGTGCCTCTCTCAAATCCTCTGTAGTTGTAAAAGTTCTTGCAGCCGGTGTAGCATCCGCACCCGGTGTGCCTTGTAGTGGTGCCGCACCACTTTTCACATATTGGTATTTGTATGCGGTATAAACTTCTTTGTCAGTCAGTCCCGTACCGGCAGCATTTGTAACATCAAGATTGATGTTTTTCATATTGTCTGTCGTTCCACCGTTGTTATTTGAAAAGGTAATATCAGCACCGTTAACTGTGGCAACAACTCCTGTCAAAGAAGTTTTTTGATTTATTAAAGTAGCAAGTTTTTGTGCACTTTCGTTGGCAGAAGCTCCTGTTACATCTCCTGTGATGTGTGTTCCGTTTAGTGTTAAATCAACAGTTCCGTTTCCCTGTGTCAGAGTTTTTGTATATTTTGCATTGGCATAGCTTACCCAAATACCCTGGTTTTCCTGGAGATTGAAGGCTTCTCCGACTGAATTGAATAAAACTCCAAAATCCTCACTTCTTTCATATAGTTTTTTATCGGTATTAAATATATCACTTCCCCAGTCATTTTCATTGTGGGCTTCATTTGCCTGTGCCGTACCATCTCCGTTGAGGTCAACCGCATTTGCCAAATAATCTAGTGAATAAATGGGAGATTTGTTTACTATGGAGTTTCCTGAGTTTAGATTGGCTTTTAGATTGATATAAGTTGACGCATTTGCAGGAGTTGTAAGTCCCGGAGGGATGGTGATATTTCTTATGGGGGCGGTTGAATCTATCTCCCCGGTAGTCTGGTCTCTCATCCAGCCCTGGACTATATATCCGTTGCTGTCTACAAAGTTACCGTTAGCATCAAATACAAAGTCACCGTTTCTTGAAAATTTATAAGTCTTTCCACCATCAGGACTGACTACAAAAAAGCCGTCACCCTGAATGGCCAAGTCGGTATTTTTATCGGTTGTTTGGATGGAGCCCTGCTTGAAGATCTTGGTAATGGAGCTTACCTGGGTTCCCAGACCCACTTGCATAGGGTTTTTTCCTCCAAGTTCTCCCTGTGGGGCAGTTGCAATTTTAGATGTTTGATTTAAAAGATCCGAAAAATTTACTCTGCTGTATTTAAAGCCTGCTGTATTGACATTGGCTATATTGTTTCCTTCTACATCCATTGCTATTTGATGTGCGTTAAGACCGGATACTCCAGCCCATAGTGATCTCATCATGGTTAGATCCTTTTATAGTTTTTGTGTTTATTTACAAGCAAATTTCATTCCAATTTTAATCAGTTATTGTCCTCGTTCCTGCGGAATTGTCGCTTTGCTCGGATCGTGATTAGTTCTAAATCCTAAAACCTTAGGCCTGTTTTTTACCTTTTCATATTGATAGCTTTTTGTATCATTTGGTCACTTGTTGTTATACTTTTTGCATTTGCATCAAATGCTTTTTGCATTATAATAAGCTCAGTCAAAGCGGTGTTTAGTTGAACATTGCTTGCTTCGAGTTTACTTGTGAGTATTTTATCTCCGTTTATATTTTTGCCATTACTGTTATAAAAGAAAGCTTTTCCGCTGTTTGGACTTTCAACATACATATTGCTGTTTATTTTTTGCAAACCCCCTTCATTTGGAAAATGAAAGATAGCTATCTTGGCAACAGAAGCACTGTCTCCATTTGTAAAATTTGCTACAATATTTCCATCTTCTCTTATAACATAACCTTCCAGCACACCCTCAGGTTTTCCGTCATTATTTACAAACTTTGTCTCTCTTCCAAGTCCTTTTACCGCTGTCATCCCATCATAACCGCTGTTTGGAGCATCAGTGCCTATAGGTGTTCCAAGATTGAGAGTTATGGGAATTCCTTCATTTGACAAAGCAGGAATATTTGCCTGGGTTAAAGCACCGCTTCCGTCAAATCTTAAAGACCCTACTGCATTATCAACTATTTGGTATAGAGTATTATCATGAGGATATGTCAAGTATTGGTTTGGGTCATAATTGACTCCGGTTTGTTGCTGTCCTACATCTTTGACAATTTTAAATTCTGCATTCCATAAACTTCCTTCTTGAAGTTCCGGAAATTGTTTGGTAAAAGTCATATCCAATATATTTTTACTGCCGTCCGGATTAAAAAGCGATGCAGTGAAATGATCTGAGCTTTCAGCTACCTCCTGACCTGTTAAAGGGTCTGTTTGGGATTGGACTCCTATATTTAAATTTGCACCAAATTTCAGGTTTTTGGTTGGAGTCGGCGGTATATATAAAAGCGTAGGAAGATTTATCTTTGTTTGAGAGTTTACATCACCCAAAGGAGTATCTTCAGTTGTATCAAGTGTAAATATGTCAACATTTTCAACTCCGTCTTTTGCATATTTTTGCCCAAAAGAGAGTAGCTGAGCCGGTGATAAATTGGCAGGTTTTATCGTGGAGTTGACATTGCCAAGCAGGTATTCTCCGCTTGCATTTACCAGGTCGCCGTTTACATCTTTGTAAAAAGCTCCGAGTTTTGTATAGTGTCTTACACCATTGTTTAAAAATGCATACCATCCGTGTCCTGCAATGGCGGTGTCAAAATTTCTGTCACTGTTTACAAGTTCACCCTGAGAAAGGTCAAGTGCGGTTCTTTGAACACTGCTTCCAAGTCCTATATCGTTTGCTTCTGTGTTTATTCCGGCACTGTTTAATGCTTGAGAAAATTGTGTTTGGAATTCAGGAAGATTTTCTTTAAAACCATACATGTTTTGGTTGGCTATATTATCTGACCATGTATCTATACCAAACTGATGGGTTTTTACTCCGGCAATACCATTATAAAACGATCTATTCATAACTTGCCTTTATTGGTATATCTCTTTTATTTGAGAAAGCGGATAGTAGTTGCTTCCAAGTTTCAAAAGAGCTTCTCCTTCGTCAAATCTAACTGACTCTATAGGATAAACACCATATGCCGTACTGAAACTTCCTGTTGAACCGTCACTGTAATCGGCACTGACGCTGTAACTTCCTTCTGGCATTTTAACTCCGCTGTTATCAGTTCCATCCCACTCAAATGACAAGACTCCACCTTTTTGGGGTTGCAAATTGAAGGTTTTTACTATGTCGCCGTTACTGTTTTTTATATCAACTTTACCGGTTTGTATATCATGAGCAAAATATATCTCAAATGTAGAAGATTTGTCTTTTGAAAGAGTAATTTTATCAGTTCCTAAGCTCCCCATCTTTCCTATGGATGCTACTGTTTCTAAATTTGCACTTGCACTTAATTGACTAGTCAGTTTTTCAAGAGCTTTGTTTGTATTATCGGCTGATTCAAGTGTTGCTAATTCTGATGTTTGAGATAGTATCTTATCACTGTCCATAGGGTCTGTAGGGTCTTGATACTTTAATTCTGTTAAAAGAAGCTTCATAAAGTCATCTTTTCCAAGTATACTTTTTGGGTTTGTTGCTACACTATCACCTGTTGACTGAGTGGATGAGTTGGTATTTGTTATGCTGTTTGAAACCATTTTTTATCCTTTTATATATATCTTGGCATAGTCAGTGTAAGAGTTTTACTATATCCAAGCTCATTTTCGATTTTTTCTACTGTTTCTATATCACCTTCTTTATTACTTTTGTGTCTATTTTGTTGATTATTTTGATTGTTTGAGTTTGAATTAAAATCCATATTTAAGTTTGTAAAGCCCATATTTACAAGGGCATTTTTAAATTCTGCCTGATTTTGGGTAAAAATTGCCATGGTATTTGTATTGGAATTGATGGTAATTTGCAGATTGTTACCCCTGTTTACAAGACTTACATTTACTTCTCCCAAATCTTTTGGATTTAGTGTCATTTTAATTCTCATGACAGGAGGCTTAAAATTTTCTATCTGCTCTTTTAAATCATTTGTAAAACTGTTTAGTGTATGCTGTGCCTGAGAATGCTTCACTCTGATAGGAGAAGTCGATTTACTTATAGTTTCACTTGTATGTTGAAAGTGATTTTCATTTTTTTGATGAGGTAAATTTTCTTTACTTTCGTTTAAAGGTTTTGTATTTTTATCATTTTGTACTGCTTTCAACTCTTTAGAGAGTTTAGTATGTTTTTTGGTAGTTAACTCAACTTCATCTTTTTTAATATTATCTACTATCTTATTGTAAGTTTTACTTTTTTGGAAAGAGGTTGCTTCTTTGATCTCTGTTTGGATAGTATGTTTTGGTTTTTTATCTTTTTTTTCTATATTAATCTCTTTTTGAATTGTTGTAACTTCCTTGAGAGTTTCAGGCTTTTGTGTTATATCATTTTTGATATTTTGTTTGTTTAATTTAGTTATTTTGGGTTTTTTGATGTGATTTTCTTTTTGTTCTTGTGTATCATTTTTAATTTTTATATCTTTTGGCATCTCTTTTATTTTTGTGTCATTTTTTAGTATTGAGGAGAGCATACTTTTTTCTTTTGATAAAGTATTGTCAGCTTTTGTATTTTTGGTTTTAGTATGCTTGGTTTGTATATTGGAGAGTATCTTTTCACTTGAGATTTTATATTCATTAGAAGAAGTTTTTATTTTAGTATCAACTTTTTTTAATATTTTATCTATCTTGATTTCTACCTTTTTTTCACTCTCCATTGAAAATTCAAATTTTTCTATCTTTATATCATACTTTTTGGCAACTTTGAGTAAATCTTTAAAATTTTTGATATTTTTAAAATCTTGCACTATATTTTTATCATTTAAAATATTGTCAATTTTCTTCGTATCTTTTGGAAAACCACCCTTTAACCCATTTGTTTTTAAAGATATCACAAGTTGTAAAAGCTCATCCAAACTAAAACTATCATCTTTTTTTGATAAATTGTCTTTAGTATTGATTTTTAACTCTTTTGATACCTCTTTCGTTAAAAGATCAGTTTGATCTACATTGGACTTAGGAATTTTCAATATAGAATTTTTCCCATCTTTTTCAACTTCCAAAAGTAACTTTGATAAAAAATCTTTAAAGTAACTTCCTATATCATTGCTAAGTAAATTATCTTTATCAGCGATTTTACCATCTTTTACTACATTTTTTATATCGGTTTGAAGAAACATTAATGG
>CAZMKH010000061.1:0-6818 GCA_964566455.1 uncultured Campylobacteraceae bacterium
AAAACAATCAAAAACAAATATGATATTTTCATGGCATTTTCTCTCCCGGTCCCAAGTTTGGAGCCTGTTTTTTATACAGTAAATCACTTGGTGAATTTTTAAGTTCTTCTATGGTTTCTTTGCTCTCTTTTAGTAGCAGTTTTAACTCCCTTACAGCTTGATTGATCTGCGTAATGGTAGAAGCTGATATCTCTTTTATATTATAATCACCCGCATTGATGCTTTGTAAAACATCTTTTATAAGTTTGTTAGCCTGTTTTGAAACACTGTTTATGGAAAGTACAAGTTGGTCAAGTTTTTGCTTTGCAACTTTTTTTATGGATTGGGACATATCTTTAAATGCATCTGATGATGAAGAAATCTTTTTTGAAGTATTTTGCAAAGAATCGCTTAGGGCATTGATATTTTTTTCTATTTTTAAAAAATTGGCTATTGCCTCTTTTATATTCTCTTTTGAATCCTTCAAAGCCGCGGTCACCTCTTGTGTGTTTTCTATAGTTTTGCCAATATTTTCTATATTTTTATCATTTAAAACTTTATCTATTTTATCCAATGTGATTACTATCTTGGCTGCTATATCACTCAGTGTTGTATCAAGTCTGCTGTATATGGAAGGTTTTGTTTTTAGTACCGGGATTTGTCCATTTTTACTTTTTAAAAGCGGTGCCCCTGCCTTACCTCCTGTTAGTTCTATATAAGCGAGGCCTGTCAAACCAAAATATTTAAGTTCTGCCAGCATACCTTTTGTAACAGGTGTTCCTTTTTTTACTTTTAAAAGTATTATAATCTCTTTCGTATTTTTTGGATTGATACTAATGTTATCGACTGAGCCGACATCCACACCTCTGTATTTTACCGATGCATCTACACTAAGCCCAGAAACAGACTCTGTAGTATAAACTTTATAAAAATCATATTCATCATTAAATCCGTATTTACCAAGCCAAAATGCAAAAAATACTACTCCTGCACTAAAGAGTAAAACAAAAATTCCCACTATTGCATAGTTTGTTCTACTTTCCATTCGCCCTCCTTCTTAGCAGCCCTCTTTTTCCCTTGAAAAAGCTTTCTACTATTGGATTGTCAACTTTTAAAACATCTTTTAATGGTCCCTGGGCTACTACTTTTGCATTGCCCAACAGTGCAAGCCTGTCTACTATATTCCAGACGGTATCAAGATCGTGTGTGACCATCACCACACTAAAACCCAGCATATTCCTCAAGTTGTATAGCATGTCATCAAACTCTTGAGCACCGACAGGGTCAAGTCCGCTTGTAGGCTCATCAAGAAAAAGTATTTTCGGATCCATCACCAAAGCTCTTGCAAGTGCTACTCTTTTTATCATACCGCCGCTTAACTGACTTGGATAAAGTCCCAAAACATCCATTTTTAAGCCGACCAATTCAATCTTTAGTTTTATTATATCATCTCTTGTCTTTTGATTTAGCTTGGTATACTCTTTTAAAAGGGCATCTATATTTTCTCTTACATTTAAAGATGAGAAAAGAGCTCCGCTTTGAAACAGCACTCCCCAATTATGTTTTAGATAGAGAGCATCTTTTTTGGAGATATTGATTACATTTTTACCAAGTACCGTTATCTCTCCTTCTGTCGGCTTTAAGAGCATTATCATTTCATTCAAAAGAGTTGATTTTCCGCTTCCGCTTCCACCTAAAAGTCCGTAAATTTCTCCTTCGTTTACATGTAGACTCACATTGTCGTGTACTACTTTTGAGCCGAATTTGGTTGTAACATTTTTCACCTCAACAACTCTTTTTGTCATTTTGGTCAAACTCCAAGCTTTGTAAATATTACGGAAAAAAGAGCATCACAGGCAATAACCAAAAATATAGCATTTACAACACTTACAGTAGTATACCTTCCTATACTTTCAGTATTTTGTTTTACCTGAAACCCTCTGAAGCACCCGATACCTGCAATAAGAAGAGCAAATACCGGACCTTTTGAAAGTCCTATATAAAAATGCTTTAACTCTAAAACATTTTGTAATCTTTTTAAAAATTCTGTATATGATATATCTATTTGATAGTTCGACACTACCATTCCTCCCAAAATTCCTATCAAATCAGCAAAAAAAATCATAAGCGGCATGGCTATCATCAAAGCTATGATACGAGGCAAAACTATAAATTCAAAAAGATTAAACCCCATTGTCTGCATGGCGTCTAATTCTCTTGTTATTTTCATAGCGCCTATCTGTGCAGTATAAGATGATCCACTCCTGCCTGCTACAACAATAGCAGTAATAAGCGGAGCCAATTCTCTGGTAACTGATATGCCTATCATATCTACTATAAAAATATTTGCTCCGAATTTTTGCAGTTGAACCGCACTTTGATAAGCCACAACAACACCAACCAAAAAGGATGTCAGTGCTATAATAGGAAGTGCATTTACACCTGCATTCTCTATACCTTTAACAATGGACTTGAACCTTATCCTGCCGGGATGAATAAGATAGGTAAAAAATGAGAGAGTGGTTTCGCCGATAAAAATTACAAACAGCCAGATATCAGTAAAAAAACCTATAAAATATTTGCCTATTTTTTCTATAAAATTTAATGGCTTTATAACTATGGGTGTGCCTTTTTCTTTTGCAATGGAAGAGTATATAAAGTCTATAAACTTTTCTTCCTCTTCGCTTGCTCTTAAGAACTCTACAGTTTTATTTTTCTTAAAAAGCTCCATAAGCTCATAAATCATAATTGCACATGCCGTATCAATATCTTTCAACTCTGAAAGATCTATTATAATTTTGTTAAATTTTTTGGCTTTTAAAACTGCTAGATTTATTTCATCTTGTATCTCTTTTGCATGGTACATATCCCAAGCATCTGTACACTTCAAATGAAGATAATCGTTTTTTTCTATTAGTTTTAAATATTTCATGCTATATTATACCAAATATGGTAAAATTATCACAATCAAAATATTTAGGATAAACAATTGAAATTAACTCACTTAGACGAACAAGACAGACCAAAGATGGTGGATGTTTCACCCAAAGAGGATACAACAAGAGTTGCAAAAGCAAGTGGTATTATACAAATGAGTCAAAAAGCATTTGATATGATAGTGCAAAACAAGACCAAAAAAGGTCCTGTTTTACAAACAGCAGTAATAGCATCTATAATGGGGGCAAAACAAACAAGCTCACTTATTCCCATGTGTCATCCCTTGATGCTGACATCACTTAATTGTGATATAGAAGAGTTGCCAAAACTTCCCGGATTCAAACTAACACTAACAGCAAAATTAAAAGGCAAGACCGGTGTAGAAATGGAGGCACTAACGGGAGTCAGCATAGGTTTGCTGACTATTTATGATATGGCAAAGGCTGTTGACAAATCAATGATATTAAAAGATATAATGCTTGAAGAAAAAAGTGGAGGAAAAAGTGGACACTTCAGACGAGAAGCTTGACAAAGAGCTTGGTATAAACTATCCCGTAAATTGGGAATACAAACTTATAACAGATGTATCGGACGATCTTAAAAAATCCATAAAAGAGTTATTGGGCAACAGAAATTACAAACTGGTTTTTTCAAAAAAAAGTAAAAACGGCAAATATGACAGTTACATACTGTCACTTGTCGTGCATAGTGACGAGGATAGAAAAAGTATATATGAGTCTTTGAAAAAAGATAAAAATATTAAAATAATAATATAAGGATAAAAAATGCAAAGCTTAAAAAGTGAATTTTTAAATGTTATAGGTGATGAAAAAGAGGTGCAAAAGCTGGAAACAAATATCAAAAATGCATGCTATCATATCACAAAGAAAAAAATAAACAGACTAAAAAACGATGAAAGCAAAAAACAAAGAGTAGTTGAGCTTATAAAAAACTATATTAAAATTCTTGAAAGTGAGAATATAGAAAATATCAGCACAATCTCCTCGGTAATAGACGGAAGTATGCAGGCTCTCTCTCAGGAAAAAGAGGAAGATATTTATAAAAAGATTTCTCTTGTAACCAAATTAAAGCAGGAAATAGAATTACAAAAAAAAGAGTTGAAAAACATTCTGCAAGATATATACAAGGAGATAGAGGAGTTTTCTAAAACAACAGATGATAAAACATCACTTTATATCGAAAAAGCCATAAGTGATACCAAGTTAAAAGAGGTATTGCTTCTTGGAATTTTAAAAGAAACAACCGAAGAAGCTATCATAACAACTATAGAAAACCAAAAAAATATAGAAGAAGTTACTCAGGCTATTATACAAAATATTATTTTTCAAACAATAGGAGGAGATGATTTCTCAAAAGCAAAAACACTTGAAGCAGCCAAAACAGTCCTAAATGTTGCAGTAGGAATTGCTGATGAATACCAGGCATTTGCAAAAGAGATACTTAAAGGTACAACAATAGGTATAAAAAACGGTATCGCAAACGCAGTCAATGATTTCAATAAAAATTTGGAATTTTTACCGGATGAAATAAGGGACCAAAAAGAGGAACAGATACTTTTTGAGGGGCTGAATATTATAGACTTAAACAGCGATTTCATAGACTTGTTAAAAAATACTTCCAAAAACTCAAACGGAATCTCAAAAAAAATTTTAGAAGATATCATTTTAGAGCTTGACAACTCCATGACAAGACTTATGAAAATAACAACTGACACAAAAGAGAGTATTTTGAAAAAAGTAGAAAAACTCAAAGAGAGCCCAAAGGTCAATGAGTTTAGAAAAACTTTGGCAAACAAGCTTAGTGAACTTCAAATAGAAAAGAAAATCAAAAGTATAAAAAAAGAGGACTTGGAGCAAGTTGCAAAAGAATCAAAAAAACTTGGGCTCAGAGCCTGGGAAGTTGCAAAAAACGCCATTGAGGGTGCAATCAAATCAACCAGGGACAATATCAACAAATCAGACAAAAATGATGATAAAGAGTAGCAAATGCTACTCTTTATCCAACTGTTACATCATCACATCTTTTTTTAAAGTATTCACTTGGAGCCTTGCATAAAGGACAAGCTTTAGGGGGCTTTTTACCCTTGTGAACATGCCCACAAACCTCACAGACATAATACTCGTCTTGCTCACTGTTAAAAAATCCTTCATCTATCAATGCCTGCTTAAGAGCCAAGTACTCCGCCTCATGTTCAACTTCAACTTTCCCTATTGCACTAAGCAGTCTTGCAATATCTTTTAAATTCTCCTCTTTTGCGATTTGTGCAAAATTCGGATACATTGTTTCATGCTCATACTTTTCTCCGTCAGCTGCATACTGTAGGTTTTTAACGGTTGAATCAAGCTCAATTCCATTGACTAGCCTGTTATAAGCTTTAAATTCTGCCTGGGCATGATATTTTTCATTATCAGCAGCTTCCTGAAAAAATCTTGCAATCCTGTGAAGACCTTCATTTCTGGCAACCTCAGCAAAGAACTCATATTTGTTTCTGGCTTGGGATTCACCTGCAAAAGCTTTCATCAAATTGACAGCTGTCAAATTATCAGTAATACACTCCATCTCTTTATTACAACATGTAAGTGTACCGCCGCCAACATTTTGAACCTCTACTTCATTTCCGCATACACTGCATTTGTATGTTTCGTATTGTCTCATCTTAACTCCTAAAAATAGATATAAAGGAAAATTTTTTTCCTTTGATAATTATATCTAAATATTCTTAAAAGAAAATTATTATTAAATACATATTATTTCATATATGTAATTATTTCTTTTATTGACATTTATTTGTAACTTTTGTACAATGCGGACAAAATTTAAGATATACAGGACATTACTATGAAAGATTACAGAGAAGTTTTAAAAAGCTATAACTTAAAAGCAACACCTCAAAGAATGTATATGATAGATGAAATAGAAAAAAGCGGACATATAGATATAGACAACCTCTATGAATCTCTTAAAAATATATTTCCTTACATCTCTTTGGCAACAGTATATAAAAATATAAATTCAATGATAGATAACGGGTTTTTAACTGAGGTGAAAATTCCAAAACATAAAGCAAGATATGAACTCTCAAAAGAGAGTCATGCCCATCTTTTTTGTATAAAATGCGGGGAACTAAAAGATATAAAAGTTGATGATACCTGGCTTGCCAACAATACTGCAAAAGAGAGTGGATACAAAATCACAAATACTCTTATTACTTTCGAGGGTATCTGCCCCTCATGTCAGGAAAAAGAGAGTTTTTAAACTCTCTTTTTATCCGCCTAAATATTTCTTTCTAACTTCATCATTTCCAAGTAGTACTTTAGCATCATTCTCAAGAGCAACTTCACCATTTTCCAAAACATATGCATAATCAGCTATCTGCAGTGCAGCAAAAGCATTTTGTTCTACAAGCAAGATGGTTATACTCTCTTTAAGTCTTTGAATAATTTCAAAAAGCTCCCCGACAATTTTAGGAGCAAGTCCAAGACTCGGCTCATCAAGCATCAAAAGCTTTGGTTCACTCATAAGAGCCCTAGCGATTGCAAGCATTTGTTGCTCTCCACCACTCATAGTTCCGGCTAATTGTGTTCTTCTGTCGGCAAGTCTTGGAAAAATTTCATACATTTCATCCCTCAAGGCTTCAAAGTTTTCATCATTGTTAAATGCACCCATTCTGAGATTTTCATCAACTGTTAAATTGATAAACACTCTTCTCCCTTCAGGAACCATTGAAATGCCTCTTTTAACAATTTCATGAGTTTTAAGCTTTGCTATATCTACTCCAAAATAATCAACCACACCTTTTTTCTTGATACTGTTTACAATAGCATTGAGAGTTGAAGTTTTCCCTGCTCCATTTGAACCGATAAGGGTAACAATTTGTCCCT
>CAZMKH010000062.1:0-6761 GCA_964566455.1 uncultured Campylobacteraceae bacterium
ATAGAGGAAAAAATTGATGATAAGTTTTTTGAGAGATTTGATGAGCTTGATAAAAAAGTTCAAGTAGGTGAAATTAAAGAAGAGATAGTAAAAGAGTTTTTAGAGTTTGAAAATCAAAAAAGTAGATATTTGCAAGATACAAAAGAGGAGTTAGCAGAACACTTTGAAATAGAACAGATAAAAAGTGAGATTTGTGAATATATACAAGAAGGAGATATATATGAGGCTTCTAAGTTACTTGAAGGAAATAAAGATAGATTTGAAGAGTTTGACTATAAAAGCTTTGAGGAACAAATTGATAGAGTAATGAGTCAAATGTTAGAAATTGAAGCCAAAACGATAGAAAAAGATATGGAAAAAATAAGTGAAGTTGAAAATGAGTTGGAGGAATACAATTTGAAGGAGGAAATTAGTGATGAAAAAGAACTTGAAAAAAATACAGGAGAAAGAAATGAGAGAGGAGAGTTTGAGAATAGGATGTGATATGAAGAATGAGACAGGTGTGTTACAAAATAATAATAGAAGTAGTATTTTTGATTATCATTTTAATGAAATTAAAGAGTTGAGAAAATTAGATTTATCTATATCTTCAGTTTTTAAAATAATAAAGAATAAATTACCTTCTTATGGTGCAACATACAATGGGTTTTACAGATATTGTAAAAGAAAAGGGCTTTAAGGCTCTTTCTTAAAACCTTTCTATCATACTTTTTTGTAAAAAACAAAGAATAATAGATACAAGAGAAAAATAATGTTAGGTTATTTCTAAGTATTTACCAAAATATAGGACTTTTTATTAAAAATAGATTAGATATTACCATCTTTTTCGGGATTTTAGATGGTTAAGAAATTTTAAATAATATTCCTTGTTCATAAAAATAGTAGCCACATCTTCGTCATCCAAAAAATATTCAATATCTTTGATAAGTGAATTCTTATCTGATTTTGTAGAAAACTCAGGATTTTTGATGCTAAGCTTTATTTTTACAATATTAGGATATGACTCATTTAATTTTTTAATCATATCCTCGATGGTTAAAATATTAGATTGCTCTTCTAATAAAAAGATAAAAGCAATAATTGCCTTAAGAGAAAAATTATTTAATTTATTATTTAAATTTTTAATTTTTGCAACTGTATTGTGAAAAGGTATAGTTAATGTATCTGATCGTCGAGCTTCTTCACCTAAAAGGAGATAGTTTGCATCTACACCAGAAAGTTTACAAATTTGTTGTAATACAGAAGATGGAATATCTCTTCCATTTGAATAATTTGAATATACCTGTTGAGAAATACCAATTTTTTTTGCAAATTCAGTTTTTGTAACTCCTAAATCTTCTCTAATCTTTTCAATTCTATTATTGATCGACATCTTTTTCCTTTTTACCATATATTTTGTGAAATAGAGAAAAAAACTTGATTTTTACAACATAATATTGTATAATTATTGTAAAATTTGTAAGCCCTAATGCGATTTGGCGATCTAAAGGGCTTACAGAAATCTTAAATACATTATTATTTTACTTAAAAATAACTTAATAGTAAGTAAAATAATAGTGTGTCCAAAAAAAAGGAGGAAAAATGGACACACACTACAAATCTCTACAAATCTATGTTTCGCTTTTTGCAAAAACAGTAAAAAGTAGTGATGAGTTTATCGACCAGATCACCAACCAAGAGCATCCATTTTTCGGGGCTGCAAGAGATGTAGCTCGAGAAATCTTAAGCAAAACTGAAAATTGGAAATGGTTGGCAGACAGGATCGACGATTTTGCGGCAGAGGTTGAAAAAGAGGTTGCAAAAAAAGTGCAAAAATGGAAAATTAGAGCAATACTTTCGACCGGTAAAATGCCTTTGTGTAGCCCGCAAAAGACAATAAAATGGTTATTTGAGCGTATGTTAAACGAGTACAAAAATTTGTTTGATCGAAATCGTAAAAATTATTTGGATTTAAAAAAAGCGGATAAGCTTGTAAGATTAGAAACTCTAAACAAGCTGCAAACAGGCTTGGGAGAAGTGGTATGAGCAAAATAAAAGCTTTTTTGCATCCTACGATGTTAAGGGCAGAACGGAGTTTTAAGCGACTTATGAAAGATTTTAATGGAGGAGTAGGCTACGGAGTTGCAATAATGCTTATAGAAATCTTAAGTTCCGAAGAAGAACAAAAAATACCGATTACGGATATGGATCTGCTTGCAGACGAGATAGGTATCTCCATGCCGATTTTAAATACAATAATAAGTAAATATAATATTTTTATTGTAATGGATGATTGCATTAGCTGTCCGCTGCTAGATAAATGGCTACATCCTTTTAAAAAAAAGGTAGAGCAAAATCGAAAAGCAGGGAGAATAAGTGCACAAAAGAAAAAAGAAAAGGCAAAACAACAAGAGTTGCAGTTGTTGCAAGACTTGAGTGCGTCCAACTCAACTCAACAAATGTTAAACAAGTGTATAACAAACAAAATAAAACAAAATAAAACAAAAGAAATTAAAAATACAACAACAAGCAGTAGTAGCTTAAAAAATTTTGAAGAATGGTTAGAAGAAAAAAGTAAAAATACAAAAAATCCGCCTGCTTACAAAGCTACACTTCTACAAAAATATCAAAAGGGAGAAAAAAGTGTTTTATATGAGTTTGCCAACTGGCAAAAACAAAAAGAACGGCAAAAAGAGATAGAAAAATTAATTTTTTTTCGTAACAAAAAAATTATGCTCGAAGAGGGAAAAATATATGAAATATTAGGAGTAGAGCATAAAGAGGATGGATTGCATGTCTATATTGACAATCCATATCAAAATGGTCAGCAAATTTTATTTTCTTCAATAGAAGAAATAGAAAAAAGGATCCAAAAATGAATAGTGAAATAATAGTCCTGCCGAAGGAACAAATCCAACAGCTTATATATCAGACCGTCTATAATGTTTTAGAAGAATTTCAAAACCGAAAAAAACCAAAAGAAAATTTAAATAAAAAAGAAGCAGCAGAGTATTTGCGGATTTCAGCCTCCAGCATTGACAGAAAAATAAAATCCGGAAAGATAGCATTTTCAAAGTTAGGCGGTAGAGTTGTGTTTAAAAAATCAGACCTGGATAAATACAGAGATGCCAACCAATCATCATCTGCAATTCAAAAAGAGATAAAAAAATGAAATTCACCGCTACCCAAACCGCTACCCTAAAAGTCGATGAAGATTTGAGGAAGTTGTTTGAAGCCCGGTATTTCAGTGGTACCTGGGGCCGGACTCGAACCGGCACGGTATCGCTACCATCAGATTTTGAGTCTGACGTGTCTACCAGTTTCACCACCCAGGCGTATAAAATTAGAATAAAATATTAGGATTTTATTGCTTAAAAACTTGTTAAAAAACAAGCTTTTAAGCAATTTTATGAAAGTTTATTTTGCTACTGCTTCTTTTAGTTTTTTACCTACTTTGAACTTGACAGCAGTTGTTGCAGGAACATCTACAACTTTGTTTGTTCCGGGTACTCTTGCCTTTCTAGCTGCTCTTGGAGCAGTTGAGAACGTACCAAAACCTATAAAGCTTACACTTTTTCCACTAGCTAATGCTTCTGTAACAGTCTCAAGCATAGCATCCAATGCTGCATTTGTATCTTTTTTTGACAATCCAGCCTTCTCGGCAACTACTTGAATAAATTCAGCTTTTTTCATTAGCAATCCTTTAAGAAATTATGTTTGCCTAAATTGTACAGTTTTTTTTCAAAAAAGACAATAATATTTTCAAAAAAATTAAAAAAAAATTGAAAAAAACCGATATTTACGTATATCTGTAACCAAAATAGAGCAATTTGGGCATGTGTTTTTTTAAAAGAGAGTGTAAAATTGCGGAATTAAAATTGCTTATTTGATGTATGGTTGCACAATAAAAGGATAAATATGAGGATAACCAATCAACTTTTATACAGTAATTTTAGCAGGGATTATAAAAGAGATAGCTTATTGCTAAATAAATTAAATACACAGGTATCATCCGGACATAAAATACAAAACAGTTTTGATGACAGTTCAATTTATATAGACTCTTCAAGACTTGAATATGAAAAAACATCATTGAGCCAAATAAAAAAGAGCTCAAAAAGTGCACAAGAGTTTGCAAATAACAGTGATACTGTTTTAAATGAATTTAATGACAGGCTAATTAAATTTAAAACAAAACTAATTCAAGCTGCAAATGCATCTCATGATGAAACAAGTCTAAATGCTATAGCTGATGACCTTCAAGCACTTAAAGAAAACCTTACAGACTTGGCAAACAGTTCAATAAACGGTAAATTTCTTTTTTCAGGTACTGCTTTTTCTGTAAAACCAATAGACAGTGAAGGAAATTATCACGGAAATGCAAACGAAGTAAAAGCAACAACAGGAACTGATGCCGCTTTGGCATATAATATTGATGGAAATTCACTCTTTTTGGGGAATGACAGTGACTATAATAAAATAGTTTCAGCAAATGTAAAAATGTACAGTAATGTTACAGATAAAACCTTACTCAAAAACAGTGATACCATAAAAAGTCTTGTTGAAAACAATGGTAACAATATAGGTGATATAAGCTCACAAACGAATGCCTACTTTTATATACAAGGTAAAAACAGTGACGGCACATCATTTAAAAATAAAATAAATATCAGTGTAAATGACAGTGTTGACAGCTTGCTAAACGGCATAAAAAACAGTTTTTCTCCAAGTGACAGTGTAAATGTTGTTTTGAATGATTATGGTCAAATCGAAATAACTGATAAAAACAAAGGACAGAAATCTTTGGATTTTAGTATAGTTGGAGCAGTTGACAAAGATGGTGGAAATGATGCAAATGTATCTGATATAGACCAACTTGCAGCCGGCAGCAATGTAAACATTATCTCTTTCGTAAAAAGCGGTTTTGTAAAAAATGCAGATGCTGCCAATGAAGATGTATCATTTGACAGAAATAATTTTGCAGTGCAAGGCAATATACTGCAAGGAAATATTTCCCAAATAGATAAAACCACCAACACTTATGCCACATCTTCTACGAAACTTGTGGATGCATCAGGAGTGTCATCACTTGATGGTAAAACACTGAATTTGAGAGTAGCACAGATAAACGGTACCACACAAAACAATGTACAGATAGATTTGCATAATGCCGGCTCAACTTTTTCTCTTGATGGCGGAACAACAAACTACAATATATATGATGCTGACGGTAATGTTGTGGATGCTGACAAGATGACATTTCAACAGTTAAATGATGTTGTTTCAATGATTTTGGCAAACAATCTACCTGCTACCAATGATAAAGCCGGATATGATGCAGCTGTAAGCAATGCAAAAGATAGTGTAGGTGTATCACTTGACTATCGTGGAAGAATGAGTATAGAAGACAAGTTAAACAGCTCAACTGCTATGGAGTTTTCCATGTATGACAGTAGCAGTGATGATTTTAGCTCTACGACGGGAAGTGCTCTTTCATTTATGTCTAATGATGCCGTATCTGTTGATGAGCCAAGTATAGATATGTTTAAAGATATAGACAAAATGATAGAATCAGTCAGAGAGGGAAAATTTTCCATGGATGGCTCTTTTGGAAATGAGAGAAACCCGGGTATTGAAAATGCCATAAGACGGATAGACCATATCAGAGACCATGTGGCAAAAATGCATACAAAGATAGGCTCTTTATCAAATGCGCTTGATGGAGCTTATCAAAGAAGCGATATGCTTCATGTCCAAGTTACTACTTTACAGTCTGATATTGCGGATGTTGATATAGGTGAAACTTTGGCAAAATACAATCAGGTAAGTATAAGTTTCCAAGCCCTTTTGTCAACCATATCAAAAGTAAATTCAATCTCTTTATTAAATTATTTATGATATAATATCTATAGTTTAAGCAAAGGATACAAAATATTAAAAGAGATTTTATTTATACTTTTTTTGGGTATTGCAGTTTTTTGCGGGCTTTCCACTATCCTTCTTGATGCTTCTGTAGTTGGAAAAATCGGACATATTTTTGGAGTATACAACAGAGAGTATTTTGGCTATATCTCTTTCGTATATCCATTTTTGCTCATAATTCCTGCTTTTTTACTTTACAAATATCCTAAACTTGACAACAGAAAAGCTGAAATCATCCTTTCAGTGATACTTCTGTTTTTCGTATTTGTAATGTTTCAAAGTGCTGTAGTGGATGGAAAATACAGTGGTTATACAGGAGATGCCATAGACAGTGTTATTTCCAAATTTATAGGCACAGGCGGTCTTTGGATATTTATAGCTATGTGCTTTACTTTAAGTATTATTATACTTTTTGATATATCCTTTGAAGAAATTTTGGCTCTTTTTTCTTTATCGTATCTTTTTAAAAATAAGATACCAAAAAATAAATCCGTAAAAAGCACGAAAAAAGAGATACCAAGAAAGAAAGCCATTAAAACTGATTTGTCAAGTGACAAACAGGAAGTTTTAGACCAAACATCCAAAAAAGAAAACAGTAGCAAAGAGCAAGATAGTGATAATTCTGTTGAAATACTAAATGAAGTGGCTGAAAATAAAAAACTTCTCCAAATGATAGATATGGGAGAGGGTGAAAAGCCAAAAGGTTTCAAACTCCCACCCACATCTTTTTTGGAAGCTCCACCAAAAAAATCGACTCATATCAATGAAAATGAGATAGATAAAAAGATAAAAGATTTACTCAGTAAACTTGCCAAGTTTAAGATAGAGGGTGATGTTGTAAGGACTTATACGGGTCCTGT
>CAZMKH010000063.1:0-3359 GCA_964566455.1 uncultured Campylobacteraceae bacterium
TGCTTTTGTATTTAGATAATATGTTACAAAATTTTCATCTAAGCTTTAAAAGAGTTATCCTTAAAAAAAATGAAGAGTTAAAACATCTCTTTTATGCTTACAAGCAAAACTCATTTTTGCAAAAAATAGAGATGTTTCAAAATGAAGCAAATTCTTTACTACTTAGATATAAAGAGAGTATGGAATTCATACTCCAAAAAAAAGAACAGGAAACTTTAAGCTTAAGCGAAAGAGTAAGCCAAAAGTTTTCTCAAATCATAAACCAAAAAGAGCAAAGAGTCTCAATGCTTTTAGAATCATTCCTTGCAAATGACCCGCAAAAAAAGATAAAAGAGAGTTTTGCCCAAGTTGTCAAGAATGACAAACCGACATCTCTTGAAGATATAAGACCTGATGAAATATTTTCTCTTGTTACTCCAAAGACCAAGTTGATCGCAAAAGCAATTTCAAGCAAAAAAATTATTTAATCCTTAATTAAGTTTATTTCTATTATACTTATACGAAGTTATTTAGCAAATTAGCTAAATATAAAATTTATAAAGGGTTAAAATGTTTTTTATACATAAGCCAAAATTGGATTGCAAATCCATAGCAAATAAAATAGAAAATGATGCTAAAAAGATAAATCTTACTCTAAAACATATATTTCCATTTTCGCAAAACTTACCACAAAATGGATTTGATATAAAAGAGTATGCAAGTGTCTTTGAGCTTTGTCGAGGAAATGTAGCACAAAATTTGCTCAATACTCAACCGGAGTTAAATGTTCTTATGCCTTGTAGAATAAGTCTGTATAAGAAAAATGGTATAAGTTATGTTTCAACACCTGATCTAACTGTTCATTTAGAGATGCTTGAATGTGAAAAAGAATTAAAAAAAGATATTTTAGAATTATTTCGTGATATAAAGTCAATGATTGAAAAATGGTAAAACTAAAGATAAAAATAATTTTTAAGAAGGAGAACAATTATGAAAATGATGAAAGACATGATGGAAAAGATGATGTCAGGAATGATGAAACCGGAGGATATGCCTAAAATGATGGATTCGATGATGAACAATATGTTTTCAAAGTTGACAGCAGAAGACCGTATTAAATTTGTTTCAAACATGATGCCAAAATGTTTAAACATGATATTTTCAGAATTGGATTCGGATGCTAAAAAGAAATTGGCAAAAGAGATGATGAATAAAATGTTATCAGAATTTAGTCAACAACTTGAACAGGAAAAAATTAAAAGCGAATTGAGATAATTACATTGAGTCCAATGTATTGTCAAATTGAAAAAATGATTCATTGTAGTTGTCAACTAATTCTTTAAAACAGTGGGCCAATTCTTTTATGATGGAAGGATTTGGCTGGATGTATATTTTGTTTGATTTTTTAGTCATTTTTATGATATCGGCATCTTTTAACTCTTTTAAATGTCTTGAAATAGTAGGCAATGAAAAGTCAAAATGCTCAGCTATAGTTGTTACACAAGTGGCTTGAGCTATGATGTCATTACTTGGTTTTGTTTTGTCAATAGAGCAGGCATAGCCGCCTGTAAAGACATTTTTAAATATTTTAAATCTAGTCTCATTACCCAACGCTTTAAATATTCTAATCTTTTGTTCCATATTTAGCATCTTAACCCTTTTTAATAGCTGACCTTAATAACATAATATTATTATAGCAATAATTTCAGTATTATACAAATTAGCTAAATACCTTGACAAAGTATTATAATTTATTGTAATATTTCAAAATTAATTTAGCAAGTTAGCTAAATAACATAGGAGAATAAATGAAAAATATAAGAGTGTTAGCACTTGTTGTACTAAGTTTTTCGACTGCACTTTTTGCCTTATCAATTCCAAAAAATCATGTAGTATCAACTTCATGGCTGCAAAAACATATCAATGACAAGAATATCATCATCATTGATACAAGAAAAGAGAAGCTTTATAAAAGAGGACATATACCCCGCGCAGTAAATCTATCAAAAAAAGTATGGTTTAAAGGACAACTTGGAAGTGTGCCAAAACTTTATGATACGCCAGCTCAAGTTGAAGAGCTTTTTTCCAAAGCAGGTATTACTAAAGAGAGTACCCTTGTATTTTACAGCAGCGGCATAAAAAATAAAGATTTTGCCGATGCGGCAAGCGGAGTATGGACTGCATGGATATATGGGTTGAAAAAAAGTGTTATATTAAACGGAGGATTTGCCAAATGGACAGCTGAAAAGAAAAAAGTGGATTTAAAAATTCCAACCGTTACTCCGAGCGATTTTGAAGTAGAAAGTTTTGACAGCACTGATGTGGCTTCCTTGAAAGATATCATTCAGGCTATATATGATGACAATATCCAGATAACTGATGCAAGAGTTGCAAAATTTTACAGAGGCGAGGATAAAAAAGAGGAGTTAAAAAGACACGGGAGAATACCTACCGCAAAACTCACGCCCATTATAAGACAGGTTAAAAAAGTGGGTAATCATTTTGAATTTTTATCAAAAGAGGAATCAAGAAAAACTTTGGAAAACGGAGGTTTTGGCATAGATCTTAAAAAACCCCTGATCGTATACTGCAACACCGGTCACAAAGCCAGAGGAGTATGGTTTGTTGCCAAATTTATTGACGGTGTGAAAAATGTAAAAGTTTATGACGGCTCTATGGTGGAATATTCACGAACTTTACTCCCTGTAGAAACTGGAGAGCCTATGGATTGATATAGCCCTGCAAACCTCCAAAGTATAAACTTACTTTGGAGACTGCATTGCTTAGAATCTTATCAAGATATTGTTCAAACTTGTCTCTTTTTTTCCACTTTGGCTCTACTACACCGCTTAGTTTTATAAGATCCTGCTCAGCATTGTAAATTGTACCCACTTCATCTACAAGTCCAACCATTTTGGCTCTATTGGCAGTAAATATATGGGCATCGGCAAATTTATCTTTATCTTCTATTTTTAAATCTCTGGCTTTTGCAACATCATAAACAAACATATTGTATGTATCTTTTAAAACTCTGTCTAGTTCTTCTTTTTCATCTTTGTTCCAGGCTCTCATAAATGTTCCGGCTTCTTTGTATTTACCCATTTTTATGGTTTGTTCTTTTATACCCAGTTTTTTTGCCAGTTCTGATATATTGAATCCGTCAAATATTACACCGATGGAGCCTATAATGGAGCCTGGATTGGCTACAATTTTATCTGCCCAGATTCCGGCGTAGTAACTTCCGCTTGCCATCGTTCCTGCTGCATAAACAATTACCGGTTTTTCCTGTTTGAGTCTTTTTATGGCATAGCTCATTTCAACTGAAGGAGCCACAAGACCTCCAGGGGAATTTATATATATCAAGACTCCTTTTATATTGC
>CAZMKH010000063.1:3459-6757 GCA_964566455.1 uncultured Campylobacteraceae bacterium
GGAGCCACAAGACCTCCAGGGGAATTTATATATATCAAGACTCCTTTTATATTGCCTTTTCCTGCTTCATCCATTTTTTTCAAAAATTCATCGCTTTGCAAAATCGGTCCTACTATGTCTATCCTCATTAGATTTGGTTTTGCATTTTTTTGACTTTGCGGTGCAAAAATATATGCCAAGACAATAGTTATAGCCAATAAAACAAAAAAATAGTTTTTAATAAAATCCAATACTCCAGTAATTGCTTTGTAGATTGCTTTAAACATGACGCTCTCCATTTATATATCCGCTTTTTACATTTTTGGTATGAAGTATCAATTCAAGCGGCAATTGTTCCACATCCTCTACCTCTCCAGGCAGCACTATAGTAATCATATCGGCATTTTTACCTTCTTTTAGATATGCACTCTCTTCCATGCCAAGTGCATTAGCTCCGTTTCTGGTAGCTGCAATTAAAAGATATTTTGCCAATTTTAAAACATCAAAATCCATATGAGCAAAAAGTGCACTTCTTAATTCATCCCAGATATTTAAAGATATATTGGAGCTTAGACCATCTGTGCCGATACAAATGGGTATATTTTTTTGCATAACAGTTTTTAAGTTTAAAAGCGGATTGTTCAATACCCTGTTTGATACCAAACAGTGAGATATATATGAATCAAGCGAAGATATTTTTTCATACTCTTCCTCTTTGCAACAGTTTGCATGTACAAATGTAGTTTTGCATCCTTCAAACAAATCAAGATATTCCATAGGTGAATACATTGGTTTTGCATTTTTGTTGAACACATTTAAAAACTCTTTAAAATCACCCTCACCACCGTCCATCCATTCTCTTTCAGCCAGACTCTCCATAAAATGAGTTGATACAGGCATATTGTCTTTTTTAGCTATCTCTACAACATGTTTTGCAAGAATTGGATGAGTTGAGTAGGGAGCATGAACTGAGAGAGCCGGGATAAAAGTTTCACTTGCATACTCAAAGCTTTTTTGCACTCTCTTATCAAAGTCAGATTTTATCTCTTCGACCATATCGGGATGTGAGCCTAATATTTCATTGAAATATACCACTCTTTGAGGCGCTTCAAAGCAGCTTAACATATCATCACCAAAACTGCTTACTGCTCCAAAGATAAGCACTCCACTTTCGAGCATTTCCTCTATGGCATTGTCATAACAATTATTGTCACAGTTCTTTGTAAGTATATCCCTTTTTGATATAACGCTTTTCAGCCACTTTACAAAATCACCGTATATCAGAGTCGTTTTATTGGCTGAAAATTCCAAATGTACATGTGTATTTACCATGGATGGCATGATTACTGAATTTGGCGAAAGTTTTTTGACTCTGGCATAAGGATTGTTTTGTATTACCTCGTCTGCTTTACCGATTTGAACTATTTTTTCGTCAAAGCATATGGCTCCGTCTTTTATAATATCAAAGTTATCATTGCAAGTTACTATATAATCTGCACACAATATTTTCATCTTTTATCACTCCCAAACAATAGGTATATAATTATACCATAAGAGCAAAAAAAATATAAAAATACAATTTATTGATTATTTTTTCATCACTAAATTGAATAATATATCTAAATTTATTGCTAAAATTTCACATATAAAAAACTAAGGAGATAAAATGAGAAAGTTTAAGCTACTTTTTTCTCTTTCGGCACTGCTGCCTTTGTTGGCAAATGCTGCAGAGAGTAAATTGGATACGGGTGATACATCTTGGATGATGATATCAACTGCATTGGTACTTTTAATGACACCAGCAGGACTGGCTCTATTCTACAGCGGGATGACCAGGACTAAAAATGTTTTAAATACATATTCCATGGTATTTGGTGCTTTTGCAGTAGCATTTTTGGTTTGGATTATAGGTGGGTATTCCATGGCTTTTGGTGACGGTGGAAGCATGCAAAAGTTTATAGGCGGTTTTGGAAATGCATTTTTAAACGGTATAAAGTGGAATGATTTAAGCGGAACATATCCTACTTATGTTTTTGTGGCATTTCAGGGAACTTTTGCAGCCATTACTGTTGCCATTGCAAGCGGTTCGGTTATAGAAAGAATGAAATACTCAACTTGGCTTGTATTTGCTGCGATTTGGACCATAGCCGTTTATGCTCCTGTAGCTCATATGGTTTGGGGTGGAGACGGAGCACTTCTTTTTGATGCGGGTGCACTTGATTTTGCCGGTGGAACAGTTGTTCATATGAATGGTGGTTTGGCAGGTCTTGTTTTGGCAGTATTGCTTGGAAAAAGAAACGGATATCCAAGAATTCCAATGAAACCTATGTCAGTTATGCTTACCGCTCTTGGTGCGGCTCTTTTATGGTTTGGATGGTACGGATTTAATGCAGGTAGCGCATTTGGTGCAAATGAGATAGCAGGTGTTGCACTACTTACTACCACCATAGCAACTGCTGCTGCCGGTTTGACCTGGGTTATTATCGAGTGGATAGTTTTCAAAAAACCTACTTTGTTAGGTCTTGCAAGCGGTGTTGTAGCAGGCTTGGTTGCTATTACTCCGGCAGCCGGTTTTGTGAATGTTGAAGGTGCTTTTATAGTAGGAATTATAGGCTCTGTTATAGGATTTTTCGGAGTTGCCGTTCTTAAAAAGAAGTTTGGATATGATGACAGTCTTGATGCTTTCGGTATTCACTTTTTAGCCGGTCTATGGGGTGCTTTGGCAACCGGACTTTTGGCTGTAAAAGATAATGACCTGCTATGGGACGGTCCATTAAAAGCAAGTGGTGACAGAATGGGGCAGTTTATGGTACAGCTCGAGTCAGTAGCGGTAACTTTCATAGTAACACTTATAGGCACCGTTGTGGTATACTATATAGCCTCAGCCATAACAGGCGGAGCAAGAGTTGATGAAGAGACTGAACAAATGGGACTTGATGAAGCCGTTCACGGTGAAGAAGCCTTAAATCTATAGGAGATAAATAATGAAAAAAATAGAAGCGATAATAAAACCCTTCAAACTTGATGAAGTAAAAGAAGCCTTGGTTGCTGCCGAGATAGAAGGTATGACGGTAAGCGAAGTTAAAGGGTACGGAAGACAACAGGGTCACAGTGAACTATACAGAGGTATGGAGTATGTGGTTGACTTTTTACCAAAGATAAAGATAGAGATAGTTGTGACTGAACCGTTTTTGGATAAAGCTATAGAAATCATAACCACAAAAGCCAAAACCGGAAAAATCGGTGATGGAAAGATATTTGTTTCGGATATCGAATCAACCATCAGAATAAGAACGGGTGAAAAAGACGCTGAAGCTTT
>CAZMKH010000064.1:0-3737 GCA_964566455.1 uncultured Campylobacteraceae bacterium
CGATACAAAATAGCAGTTTTAATGATAGACTCAATCAACTTCATTATGCCGGATGATTCACCGGGGTTTTCAGCAGCACTGGTAGTGAGCTCTTTTCTTATCTCACTTATCAAATCTTTTGTACCACTGCTTATCTCAAGTTTGTTAAAATACTTTTCTATCTGTAACGGGTCTGTTACAACTATCTTTATAAGTTTTTTCGGATAATATCTCTGCAGTGCCTCTTGTGCTTTTATATTGTAGGGCTCACCAAAAGCAACATAAATACTTATCTCATCATCATACAAAGGCAGTGTAAAATATCTTCTCAGCTGTGTTAAAGGAACTTTTGAAGCGAGTTTATAGTTTATATCAACTGTATCAAGATCAAGATATACCGCATTGATACTTTCTGCAAAACTTTTTAACACTGTCTCCAAATCTACCGGAAAATTTTCAGCGATATCACTTATTTTGATAATATTTTTCTTTAAAAGTTCACCTACAAATATCAAAAGACTCTCTTCATCAAAAAAGACTTCATTCAGCAATATATCACTTAATGCTTCACCCTCGTCTACTCGTTGTTTTATTTCATTAACTTTGTCTTCATTTACGATTCTGTTTTTCTTTATAAAATTTACTATATCAAGCTGTGTGTTTGTCATAATATTTACCAGTAAATCCTTGTTTTTTGCAAACTGTTGTTTATAAATGTTTTTAAAACTATTTTAAAAACTCCTCTGTCTTTTATCAAACTCATTTCATACTTTTTATTTATATCGGTATCATCTTTAAATATATAAATATCTCTAAATTTTTTGTAATCTTTTTTTGCATATTTTACAAAAATTTTTGAGAGTATGTAGTTGGTAGTCGGAAATTTGTAACTTGAGACATCAAAACCGTCTATCAAGGATTTATACAAAAGTTTTTTCTGATACAGTATAGTTAAAAAATAGACTGAATTACTTCTTGCGGCAGCATCTCTTATAAGAAGCATCGCAGGAAATGCCATCCTGTTTATATTGTCTACTTTCAAACAGGCATCTGCAAACATAGTCAAAAAATCATTATCTTTTTTATTGTAAAGATATATTTTTGCTCCCAGTGTGCAAGCCTCTCTGTAGCGTTTTTGTTTGTATGCTCTGTATACATCACTTTTATCTACGCCAAAAGCAAAAACAGTTATTGACAATATTATTAAAAAAGCTCTCATTTAAAAACTCCGTTTTTTATATTTGTTAAAAGGATTTTGATTTTTTTGGAATTGTTTACTTTCAAATAGGCACTAAGTGCATTGATAGCATCATTTCTTTTACCGAGTTTTACTTTGTTTTTTGCAAACATTATCCAACTATCCTCACTTGAACTGTCTATACTGTTTGCGGTAGTTGCCCAAAGCAATGATTTTAAATAAAGTCTCTTTTTATAATACTCCTTTGAAATCAAAATAGCATAAAATGCTCTTCCAGTTTCATTATATCGCTCTTTTAAATACTTTAGTTTGTCTATTTTTTTACTGGAGATTATAATCTTAGCCTTTTTTGGTTTCTTGATATTTGGTAAAATCTCTTGTTGTTGTTTTTTTGATGATGTTTTGGTATTTGACAAATTACTTTCTTGAGTCAAATTGCTTTCACTCCTGTTTGATTCATCCAAACTTTTTGCTTCTGGTTTTTTAGTACTGTTTTTTTCACTGTAGATATGCGATAAAAATTTTGTGTTTAACTGCAACATATCACTGTTTTTGGTATTTTTACTTTTCTTTACCGGTTTATTTGTCTTGGTTTCACTGTTTACAGTCACTAATGAGGAATTTTTTTCTGCTTTGGTTCTGTTTTCTTCCTTCACTGATATTTTGCTCGTATTTTTATCTTCTTTTGTAATTGTTTTATTGTTTTCCTTTATAGAGCCACTGTTTGTATTATTCTTATCAGCTATGTTGTTTTTTTTGATTGATTTTGTTGTTTTGGTTTTAGGAGGAGTATTTTTTTGTAATACACTTTTAGGTTTTTCAATATTGTTTTTTTGATTTGTATTTAAAAGTTGGTCAAAATATCCAAAATAATAGAGCATGAAAGCTCCTGCCAACACAAAAATACTCATAATATAAATAAAAATCTTAAGATATTTTTTTCTTTTATACCTCTTCCATTTATCTTCAAGGTTTCTTATCTCGTTGACATTAAGCATTTATATACCCCAGACTGATTGCAGTCATCTCAATAAATTTATGATTTATCATTTGTGGATTTATTTTGCTTGGTTCAGCTTTATCATAATATTCGCAAATTTCAAAAAGTTTGAAAAGGATTTTATTTGTTTCTCTTAGATTGCCTTCGGAAAATTCATATATCATTTTATACTGCTTTTTAGAAAGTTTTCCTACAAATTCAAACATATTGTGGTACAAAAATTTCTTTTCTATATAAAGCTTAAACTCTTCATATGAGATATTTTTAAGCTCAACACTCTCCCAAATCCTAGTTTTGAAATAATCTTTTGCAAAAACATCTTCTTTTTCATTAGTTTTATGAACCGTAAAGATAAATTTATATTTTCTAGTATCTGCAAGAAGTCTTATCTTTTCTACTATTGCTGAAGGGTAGAGTTGAGCTTCATCTACAAAGACGGCTATCGGATAAGCTTCATATTTTGATTTTTCATTAAGGGCTTTAAAGAATTCATCAAATGTTTTTATAGAGGGACACTCTTCATTAAAAGAGTTTTCATATATAAATTTTATAAATTCACTCTCTTCAAAAAATGGAGTGGGAATGAAAATAATAGATTTTTTTTTTGACAAATCCCTGTATATCTTTTTGAGCAGAAAAGTTTTCCCCGTTCCCGGTTTTCCATAAAGCAAAGCAAGCTTTATTGGTTTGTCCAGAACTTCAAGAAGTTTTTCGTAAGCTATTACAGAGCTGTCTAGGTTTACATAATCATCATCATATATATCACTAAATATCTCTTTAGCAAGTGTATAACTACTTTTCGAGTACATTGTCATATCCTAGCTGCCTTAAAGATATATTTTTATGATCTTTAGTGTTGACTATTCTAGGAGTAATTACAAAAATCAATTCACTTACATTATTGGTTATTTTTTCACTTCTAAAGAGATTTCCAAGTATAGGTAACTCTTTAAGACCTGGTATTCCGTTTTTAGCTATGTCTTTACTCTTTCCTATAAGCCCACCAAGTATAATTGTATCACCGTTTTTAATTCTTACTACAGTTGAAAGTTTCTTCTCACTTGTGTCAGGAGCTATCTCTCTTGGTTGAGTTTGTTTTACATTGTCTTCAGCATACTTAAAACTGCTGATAGAAGGATTTATTCTAAGCATTATTTCATTTTTATCAGATATCTGAGGCATTATATTTAGTAAAATACCTACAAATATCGACTCATTTGTATATGAAGTCGTAGTTATTGTACCGCCGGTATTTGCCGGTGCGGTTTCGGGAATCCTGTAGTTTATATTATCACCTATGGTTATAAGGGCCTGTTGATTGTTTAAAGTTAATATCTTGGGATTTGAAACGACTCTTGATATTCCTTGAGTTTTTAAGAAGTTTATCAAACCGTTCATTGTAAAGGATATAGTATTTGTAAAGCTAAATGCATTGTTCCATCCCATATGAAGTAATTGATCCCCTGAGGCATTAAAAGTGCCGGTGTTTGTACCTATACTGGCCCCACTTAGTGTAGGAATTCCTGAACCTGTAGGGTTATTGACAGCCAAGGCAAACTG
>CAZMKH010000064.1:3837-6691 GCA_964566455.1 uncultured Campylobacteraceae bacterium
TCTTTTAACAATATATCAAAAATCTCCTGCAAAGACATACTGTTTATATTGATTCCGTTTAGTTTTTCATTTATTTGATCTTTTGCAACCTTGTCTTTTACCAAAATACTGAAATTACACTCCAAACTTAGCTGGGTAAGCAGTTCATTTGTAGTAATATCATCAAGAACCTTTATATTGAACGCTCTGTATTTACAACTGTTATCTGCTTTTAAAGTATTCTCAAAAGCAAGCAAACTCAAGACAATAAAGAGTGTTATATTAAAAGTTTTTAGTAATCTGAATCTTATCATTTTTTTTCCTTAAAAATAGTTCGAGTTTTTTTCTCTTTCGTTTTAGTATCACACTGCTGTTTTTTATTTTTACCAGCCTGTAACTATAAACTTTGGATCTGATTTTATACCATTTTTTATTAATATTAGCCTTGTCATCAAAAATTCCATACAGTTTCAAAACTATAGGTTTTGGCTTTGTCGCATTCTTGTCTTTTATAATTTTTAAAACAGTTCTGTCCACAAAAGGTGTAGCAACCCTGCTTAATTCCTTGTCACTGGGGCCTACTCTTTTTTTGCTTATCTGCTCAAATATTGTATCATATTTTTGCACATTTACTTCATTGTTTGTACTGATTTTGCTTTCAATTTTACTTTCAACAGCAGCTTGGACAAACAATACTGCAAATGCGGTTAAAAGGAGTAATTTTTTCAATATTTTATCCCCCATACTGCTATTTTAAAATTGACATGGATTGTTTTTTTGATATCCATCGTCAAATTGTGTACATCCACAACGAGGTTACTCTCTTCGATAGAGTTGATAAATTTTATAAGATTGTTAAAGTTTCCGTTTGCATCCACTTCTATATCCAAAGCCTGTTCAACCTTTTTATAGTTCAACTCATTAAACTGGTTTTTTATAAAATTTATACTGACTCTGTACTTTTTTGCACTTTTAGTTATATCATCAATAAAATTAGCCCAGTTTACATCATTGTACAACAGATATGATAATTCTCTTAGTTTTGTATCTATATAACCGTTTGCAAATATAGTAGCTTGGAGTTTGTCTTTTGTAAGTTTTATCTTCTGTTTTGCCTTTTTGATATAAAAAAACTTATCTCCTGCTACTGTTTTTGACCTGATATAGTTTTTCTCTTTGGCAATTTTTGATTTCATTGCACTTAGTTCTCTTTTTGTCTGCTTTAGCATATTTTCACTTACAGGAAAAACATAAAGATAAACTATAGTTGCAATGATGATAAATATACCCGCGTATATTATAGAAAGTTCACTGCTTTTTTTATCTTTTAACGCTAAGTCTATTTTTTCAAATAATTTATCAGATGTTGCCATTTAAAACTACCTTAATATCGCTTAAATATATTCTCTTCTTCTTGTCTTTTTTTATCTCTTTGGTACTTACACTATACTTTTTCATTTGTGTCAAAGCTTTAATGAGTTCTGTAATATTTTTATCTCTTCTGCTAAATACAGACAAAGTCATAGACATTTTGTCATCTTTGGTGTTTTCAATTTCTACATTATATATTTTTGACTTGTATTTGTTGATTTTTTTAAATATCTCTACCAGTAACTCTATCTTCATTGGATAGTGTATCTTTTTGGAGTAAATTTGATTTAAAAGTTTTTCTCTGAAACTCAACTTCGAAAACTCTTTATCAAGTTTCTTTTGTACAATTTTTTGCTGTTTTTCAAGCCTTAAAAGTTGACTTTTTATATTGCTTGCTTCCAGATAGAGTTTATGCTCTTGTGTTTTTAAATTTGCAAGCTTTAGTTTCATAAAATATGCATATCCAAATTCATATGCAGGATAGGCAAGAGAAACTATCAGTGAAAGTAAAAATACATAAAAGATTTTTCCGGTAGGCCTTTGTCTAAAAGGCGGCGGTCTTTTAAAAATGGAAAAGTTCAAAGAGTCATCAGGCTCCTCTATATAATCCATAGCAGTCAGAATCATCAGGTTGTGCAGTTGCTCGCTTTGAACCTCTTTTGCATTTTTTGCTATGACAAAATTAAGTTCATGAGGCTCTATATCTATATATGTTCTAATATATCTGTCTATATTTTTAAATACACCGATACTTGAATTTATATATATGCGATTTATATTTTCCACCATATATGCTCTCTTGGCGTAAAATATAACATCATTGATATACACAAACATCTCTTTATAGAGTTTTATGATAAGTCTTTGATTTTCTTCGGAAATATTTGCAGAGTGGCCTGTCAATATAAAGTTTGTAAAATCCTCATACTGATAACTCTCTCCTGAAATTTCACAAAACTTTTCATGCATTCTCTCAAGTGAATAGTTTAATGACTTTGAGTATATATACTCTCCATCAGCATAAATAGCCAAGAATGCATCACTCTTTTTAAAATATAAAAAACAGTCAACACTGTCTTTTTCAAGTAAGTTTTTATTGTAGACAGATTTTATAAGAAGAGGTTCGGGTAAGATATAGTCTATATACTTTATCTTTTTGACAACCTCTTTAAACTCTTCTTCTATTTTATTGGTTTCTATGGCAAATATATTAAATTTTCTTTTATTGCTGTTTTCAAAACCGAAGAATTCTTTGTGAAATATGGTATATTGAACAGCCGGGTCGAAGTTTAGTTCATCATAAACCTGGATATCAATGGCACTTTCCAAATCCTCATCAGTTATATTTCTGCTTATTTCAATAGAATCTGTTATGAGATGTTTTGAGCTTAGTATAGAGATATAAAAGTTTTCTTTTTTAAACCCGGAAAGCTTGTTTAGCTTTATCTCGTTGTTTTGAAACTTATATGACTTTCCGGTAGTCGGATCTATCGTAATGATAGAG
>CAZMKH010000065.1:0-6597 GCA_964566455.1 uncultured Campylobacteraceae bacterium
TCTTCCAAAAACTTCACAATTGGCTTATAACTGATTTTGCTTCTCTTAACGAGCCATCGTGCAAATTGACGCTTTACCATCGTTTCGACGATTTTTTCTACTCTATCGCTTCTACCCTCATTTTTTTCAATATCTTTTTCAAAAGCCATTCTTCTCCTTTTCGGGATTGTACATCGTATTTAGCGTTATTATAAAACTTATCGTATTTTAAATAAAAATCGTAATGCAATACTATATATCTACATCTTTTCTCATAAGTAAAAAAATCGTATCTCCATACTATAAAACAAAACTTTGTTTTATGTTTTACATCGTTTTTTGTTTTCGGTAGCTCTTTTGTGTTGTTATTATTTCAATTGGAACCTCCAACATCTTTTGGTATAAAAACTATTACCTATTTGTCCTTTGTAGGAAACTAATTAAAACGTTCATAAAACGCTCAAATTTCGCCGTATTTCGATTTTTTTCAAAAATACGGAAAAGTATCGGGTAAAGCAAAAAAATCGTTCTACTGGCTTCCTACGCACGATTTTGATACAACTACACTCAAATATGCCTCTTCTTTTTGATTTTGTAGAGAAAAAAGAAAAAATCGCTCGCTCTTGCCCTTCATATAATGAGAGAGAGTGAAATATAGTGAAATATTAATGAATATATAATGGGGAAAAAATTGCAAAGTGAATGGAAGCCCCATTAAATGGGAGCTGGAGGCACTTTTTTGAGGGGGGATAGGTAATAGTTTTTATACCATAGGTAATAGTTTTTATACGATAGGTCACCATTTTTATACGATAGGACCCCATATTAAAATTTTATGGGGACTTAATTTATAAAGTCAATGAAAATGCTATAAAAAGTAATAGTTGTGTTATCTCAATAGTTTTAAAAGGTAAACTTACCAGCTGACACTAATCCCAAATTCTCCTGGATTATCCCAATATCTGTTATAACTTATCTTTTACCCTTTTTGTTTTAGTTTGCTGATTATCAGTTGTCTCATCATGTTTTGCTCTTTAGCAGAAAGTTTATTCATCTCTTTTTGGATCCCTAATTTATCAGAGTTATAGATATTTATGCTAAATGTGTCATAAAAACCTTCTTTAGCGATTTTCATGATGTTCTTTTCAAATATTGACATCAAGTTTTTGTAAACTTCTTGCCCTTTTTTACTAGATAATAATTTTTTATATGCTTTTTGAGTTGCTTGTCTAGAAACTTTTTTAACATACCGAGCTGATGGTATTTCAGCCATCAAGTTAAGTGTAAAAAGTGAAAGGATCATTAGTGTAACAAGTCGTTTCATTTGCTATCCTCCTTTTTTGCTTTTTTTATTAAATAATTTCCACATGTAAAGGTAATGATTGAAAAAGTTATATTTTGAATTACATCCTGAGAAAGTAGTATTTTAATCAGATTTTTTTCGACAAAAATTCCATAGCCTATTAGTCCTATGGCAGATATTAAAAAGACAATAACTCCATAAATATAGGCAAAATATCCAATAATTAATGTGAGATAATCTATACTTTTCTTCAATGATTGCCTTATGAAATTTAAACGTATTGTATTTGCATTAATAAATTATTATAAACACTAAATTTCATTTAGTACAAGAGTTATTTTGTCCAATTTTTAAACAATATTACTACTTGATACTAATCATAAAACACGTTTTGTTTCGTTTTGTTTGGATATAGTTAGGTTTTGTTTAATGGTTTTTTATTCTTTATCTGATTTGAATATATCTTTATCTTTGCAATTGCATTGTTTTCCAGTTTTAACCATCCCTCCTCCTTTGTAAACCGGATTCAAAATTAAATATTCCTGATTATCTACACAGATGTGATATATAAAAAAATTAGCATTTACTTTTATATTTCTATATTCTTCTTTTTTCAAGAAACAACTTTCCCCGAAAAGAAAATTGGCTAATAACATAAATAGTAATCCAATCAGTATTACTATGCGGTGCAAGTGCAAATCAACTCCTTTGCTCTCTTCTGTAACTATATGGAGGCAAACCAAGTACATAATTCTCAGTATCTTTTCTCATATCTTCCATTAGCCAATCCTCATTTTCCTCTGGCGCTAATCCATCAAGAGTTTTGAGTATCAAATCTTCTTGCTCTTTTGGCGGTTCGCCTGCAAACTCTCCAGCAAAATTCCACAACAAAAATGGTGCAAGAGCTATCGCCATATATGGCATAGTGAATGCGAATACCGCTACAAATGCAACTACAAGTCCGATTGCAATGAGTTTGGTTTTTTTACTTTTCATTTTTTGCCTCCATCTCCAAAAAGAGCTGGCTATTTTCGGCCAGATACTGTTTGATAAATTTCCTGATCTCCTTACTTGCGTCACTGTCTTTGTATTTAGCGATCTTTTTGAATTTATCCCACAAATCTTTTTCGACTCGGATTGTTTTGTGGATCATCTGTTTTTGCATAATTTCCCCTTTTGGAGTATAATAGAGTTATAAATCTCCAGCATATGCTGGACCACCCGCTTTATGCGGGGAATTAAAGCTTCAAAAGCTCTCTTAATCTCTTTTTGAGTTCCGCAAAATCATCATTGCTAATCTTGCCTATTTTTCTCTCTAACCTATTGGCATCAAATGCCCTTATTTGCGATAGAATTGCATAGCTATGTTTATTCGCTTTGAAAGAAAACTTGAAATGAAACATATCCTCTTTTGCTTGCGAAGTGAGAGGTATGCCTACAAAAAAGTATCTGCTAAACTTCCTTAACACCAAAACGGGACGCAAAAAATATTCTCCCTTACCGTTTTGCTCAAATCCTATGTTTTTCCCGACTCTGATAAAATAGATTTCTCTTTCTTTGAAATGGAGAGGATAGCTCTTTTTATTGGTCTCTTTTTTGACTTCATTCCACAAATCAAAATCGTCCATTTGAATACCTTAGAGTGTGTTTTTGTTTATTAAAAAATACATACAATATTATAACAAACAAAGTGCTTTTTTGCCAAAAACTTAAGCGATTTGCGGGATTTAGTATTGAAAACCATTATTTTCAATGCTAGTAATTGATACTTATATTATCAATATTTTAATTTGTATTAAATATAATCTCTTTCAATAGAGAAATTATGATTTTATCTGTAAGAGATACGACAAGGAGGTATGTGTGAAAAAATACCTTATCCCAGCGCTTACATCACTTCTCCTTACAGGTTGCGCTACTGGCGGAATGGGGTTGCAAAAAGCGTATCAGACGGCAAAATCACAAGGCGGGGGCTTGAAAGAGTATCTCATACTCTCAAAAGCCTATCCTCAAATAGCTTCGGATAACGAAAAAGAGACGCTTTTGCGTATTTACAACTATGGGAGGAGCGTATATTCAGGTGGAGAGTATATGGGAGACGGCCAAGGTCTGCTATCCACAATCGAAGATTTGGAAAAGTACTGCACAACGGATGGGGGGCAATTCACTTTCGGAAAATACGCCTATCCGATTTTGAAAAAGCGGTACGTTCCAATGAGTTTCACCTACATCAATTATCTCACAAAAGCAAAAAACGCACAAGGCGACTATTTTGCACGATGTAACAGCAATGACGGCTTTACCATCGACTACTACGTGGGAAAATTTGACTTATGGACCACCTACCACGGAGAGGTGCAATATTGGAGTTCGTTTCTAAAAATCACGCACGACAAACCGCAAAAAACGGGATATGCGAGAAAAGACGCACAGACGATAGATCGCAAGCGCTATATGATGTCATACATCCAAGAGCAAAAAGGCAAACTCTATTATACGGGTAAAGGCGGAGATGTAATGTACATTGCCTATCAACAATGCCTCAAAGATGGCGGCAAGCCGTACTACGCAAGCTTTTTCACGGACTACAAAAAAACGCCTTTTCAAAAATATCTCTTCGATATGACCCACTATAAATTCAAAAAAGAGGGATTGAACCCGAAAGACAAGATTTTTGCCGTATTTATGCCCGTAGTATCCAAAAGAGCCGATTTTTGGTGCGAAGGCGGAACGTTTCAGTTCGGATTTTCAACCTATGATGGAACATGGTTTCACTACCATACCGACCCCGTTCCAAAAGCCACTCAAGGAATGGCAAAGAAAATCGATACAGCTTCGCAAAAGAGTCTTGATATAGACAAGCTCCTCGATGTCAGCGTTCAAAAAGCGACACCAAAGAGCAAATCGGAAAGCATAGCGATGAAAGTTTTCCAGACAAAATCGTTCTATGAAACGGGCAATCCCCACGAAATCATAAACGGCTATTACATCGGCAAGAAGAACAATTGCGAAATTGTGGCCGTGCAAAAGAAAAACTCTACATACAGCGAAATGAGGACTTTTTACAAGTGCGATGGAAATATCATTGACAAAGGAGCTTCCATAGACAATCTCGAAAGCGATGAATATGCCTACATCCGCCGTTTTCTACCAAACATTTACAGAAATTGTCTCATAAACGGAAAAGCGTACAGCAACTACGGCGATATGGAAATAATGTGTAAAAGCAACCAAAACGCCGCACAAATCGCCATATTGAAAAGAGGGAAAGTGGTGAATGTGAGTATCAAAAAAATACGATAATAATTTTTAAATTATCCCATCTTTTTTCATCTTTTCCAGTATAGCCATCTTGGCATAAGAAGAGAATGAAATTCCATTCTCTTTTAACTTTTCAGTCCACTCAACTGGAACATTGTAGATCAAAATATTCTTTAAACCCTTCTCTTTTTTGCTTGCAAGCGAAGCTTTACCAGCTACTTTTTCAAGCTTATCTTCTATATTATCAAACTTACCCATAAATATCCTTTAAATATTTTTTCAATATTGTATAACTATTGTAACAATATTGCCTCTATCTCTTTGATAAGACCGTTCATCTCTTGTGCTGCTTTACTTGTCTTATCTATTTCTACGACACTTTTTCCCACCTCGAAACTCTTGGCAAAATCGGATCTTCTCCTTAGCACCGTTTTAAAAATATTGAAGTACTCCTTATTGGAGTTTATATATTCTTGCAACTCTTGTATAGATTTTGTTGCTTGAGGATTAACATTGTTAAGAAGTATGTTTGACTTCAAATCATTCCTTGCTTCTCTGAGTTCTATAAGTATCTTTTTAAAAGCTTCCAATCCATAAATTTCTATTAGATTGTTAGACAATGGAGTAATAACAATATCAGCTCCCAAAATGGCAATTCTATTTAAGTCGCTATCGAATCCTCCACTATCTATTAAAACTATTCCTTCTGTATGATCTATAACATCCATAAGCTCTTTTTTGTTCTCTATTGGAATAATATTTAAAGGCTTTAATCCAGCATCTTTTCTGTTTTCGTTAAAAATGCTAATGCTCTTTTGGTAGTCCAAATCTATTACGCTGACGGGATATTTTTTACTTAGTTCAACTGCCAAGTTCAAAGAGATTGTAGATTTTCCAACACCGCCTTTTTGATGGGCAATAGTTATGACTTTTTGCATACACAGTTCCTAAATAAAATATTTATACAATATTGTTTCAATATTGTATAAATATCTATATAATATTATTCTTTATTCGCCAACTTCTCTTTAAATTGCTCATTCTTCTTTGCAAATTCGTACAGTTTTTCATAAATCTCATCACTTCTTGTGGCATTGATATTCTCTTCTGTGAGATACATATCGTAGATTAGTCCATTTTGACTTATGCTCCATTTACTCATTTGGCCATCAAAATTTTTATTTGGAGCTTCGATAATAGGCTTATTGACATAATGCTTGCGCAAGTAGCTGATAAAAGCTTTTTTGCTCTTTAAAAAGCTGTAATCACTTGCTTTATCGTCCTCTTTTGCGTTTTTTGGATTTTCCTCGATGATGAATTTCAGATGCGTAACTTTACGGCCGGTTTTTATTTCTTTGTAATCAAATTTGATGTCGGTGTGTTCGGTAAGCTCTTTTTTTGCTTTTTCGATGACTCTATTTCTTACGCCACTACTACCTCCATAAGGATAGCTATCAGGCATTTCGAGAATTTTTCGAAGCCATCTAACCTCTACGATTTTTTCGACTTTTTTCGAGCCGTTATATCGCTCGCTTTGATTGTACCAATCTTTTAAAATCTCGTAGAGACGAATTACATAGCCGCTTCGAAGGCGTAAAATATTCTCTATGCGATATTTCAAGAATCTCTCTTGTAAGTCGAAAATGTATGGGCGTAATTTTGAGTCTACCTTGAAACTGATACATCCCTTACCTGCATGATATTCAACGCTACTTACCCAATTTAATTTTAAAAATCCTTTTTCTTTCGGTATTTTCAAAGGGCTTTTTAAGAGCTCGTCGGTAGCTTCATCGAGGTAGTTATAGAGCTGTTTATAATCCATACCCGATAGTTCCATAAAGTCTTTTACTCGAAAAATATATTCTCTGTCTGGCTCATCACTTTTTCTTACATTTGCTATTACCAGCGTTATGAATTTGAGCGCCAAAGGATTGAGTTTATAGCGTGCTTTCACTAAAAAATCGGATTTTCGTACTACATCGTTTTTACTTGGAACTATGGCGTTGTTCATTTCCATACCTTTTGAAACATTTGTAACATATTGTTTATTATAT
>CAZMKH010000066.1:0-6580 GCA_964566455.1 uncultured Campylobacteraceae bacterium
CATCCCAAACTATACCGGTAACTACTAAAATATCTTTAAAATCAACAACACCCAAGAGATATGCAAGCACCGCACCTATCACGGCAGTTGTGCCTATCTGAAGCCCTTTTGGCTGCCATATTACAAACAAAAGTGTTACAAAAAAAAGAGTACTAGCAAGTATCATATTTCACACTTTCCATCTTCACAAATCTCTTTCAAAGGAGGTATGGGCATATCAAGATAGCTTATCTCTTTTAAAACGCTTTTTCTAAACTCATCCAAAGGCTCTCTTATGCTGTAATATGCCCAGCGCCCTATCCTTTCAACCTTTAAAAAACCACCCTCTTTTAGTATCTTTAAATGTCTTGATACTCGTGATTGGATCATATCAAAAGAGTTTTCAACATCACAAACACAAACTTTTTTATTTATATCTATAAAACGAAGGATCCTAAGCCTTGTTTCGTCATTTAGTGCACCGATAGTTTTAAGAAATGTTTCCATGTTAACACCTTTTGAATTAATGGTGCAATTATATCATAAAGATATGTATATATCAAGATGCTTTGATAGAAAGATTGGAAGAAGCTTTATTTCCCAAAGACATTTGCTATCTGATTTATCTGCTTGTCACTTAAAGGTGAAGCAAATCTTTTCATAATAGAGTTTGAAGTTTTAAAATATCTAAGTCTTTTGGCTATTTCCTCTTTTTTGAGATTTTTGACAACTCTTGACTTGCCAAGAGCTCTTTTTTCAAAATTTTTACCGTGACAGCTTTGACATACAGTTATATATGAAGCTGAAGATAGTGTAGCTACTAAAGCAAGTATGATAGGTATATTTTTTACAAATTCCATTTTATTCCTTGATTAATTTTAACCCAAATTTTGCAATAGAATTTGTTGTAGTAGTACTTATGCTTGAAGATTAGAGGCTTTTAAAAAAGTTGAAGGCTTATCTACATGGTGTTAAGTCGAAACTTTTTTAAGTGCCTATAACTTCAATGATGAGTGCTAATATAATGAAGTCTATTGCAAAATTTGGGTTTATATAGCTGACCCTACACTTTCAAGCTCAAAATGGGAGGAAGAAAGAAAGGGGTATTTGACTTGCATTACGTCATATTTGATGTGTATGAATGTAACATATCGTGTAAGGTCAGCTATATAAAACAGTTTTTAACAGCCTCCGGATGGTTGCATATCCCCCAAATAATCACTTATACTTAAAATTTTACCTTTTTTGGTTACTATAACTTTGTCTTTTCCTGAATCTTGCTGAATTATAATGGTATATTTGCCGCTTTTCCTTTTAACAGATAATACCTCTATCTTTTGACTTTTATAATATTTATGCAAGCTTTTTTGTATCGGTTCAGGAAGCTTTGAAAAATTAGATGCCAAAGCCATTATAGAAAACAGTAATGTGAATAATATAAAAACAGTTTTTCTATACATTTCTTATCCTTTTGAGTGTATCTGTCGGCAAATACCGACAGATACACAAATATTAAACTTTTTGAAGTCCGACAAATGAGTCATAAAATACTGCTGACCCACCTACCAAATCTTCCAAAGTTGAATTTTTTAGTCCACTATCTATTGTAAGAGCTGCATTGGTACAGATTCCGCTCTCTCTGGCTTTTTCACCTTTGATAAGCTTTCCATCTACCACAACATCTCTTGAGCCATATGCCCAGTGACCAAAACTCCATGATGAACAGATAGTTCCGGGTCTCAAGCCCTCAACTGTTCTTACTCTTCCTATCATAGCTTTTTTACCTGCAGGCCCCAAGTCCCAAATGCCTTCAGGGTTATCCGCTGAAACGACTTTTGCCATGTCACCGTTTTTAAATCCCATCTCAAGAGCTGTTTGAGTATTGATATCTATAGTATTTTCAGGCATTACTGCTTGTAGCCAGTAGTCAACCGCCTGGGTTCTTGACTGGCCACCTGTAATAGGTTTATAAGTTATAGACTTGAGCGGATAAGCCGCGCTGCCTCTTACTTCCTTACCTGCATAGTCAGTTGCCGGATTGTACTGGGCAATTCCGCTAAATCTCTTACCTGTATAAGAGTGTCTGCTGATGGCAACCGGTTCACTATAAAAGTTAAACAGTTTGCCAAATTTATGCAGTATTTTATCGCTCTTGTCAACATTTTCAATATATTTGGAGAAATCCTCTCCTCTTACGCCACGATTTAGCAGATAAATTGTCTTTTTAAACCAGTTTCTTCCTTTTGCATCTATGCAGGCTTTTTCCCATCTGCCAAACTCAAATGTGGCAGGAGTCATATGGCGTCTTGCTTTTTTGAAAATCTCTATCTCTCTTGCATCAGCTTCAGGCAAATCATCACCCGGATGATCTCCTGCTGCGATATTGGCTGCCATTTTTAGATACCAATCCTCGGTTCTTTTAAAGACCAAATTATCACCAAAACCGTTATCTCCATATCCAGGGAGCTTAAGTCTTTCAGCGATTGCCAAAAGCATTGTTTCAAACCCAGCATGTTGTTTTTCACCAAATACAGTCACCTCCTCGGTCAAAGGCTCGATGGTTGGTTGTCTTACTTTTGACATTTTGGTAACCGCTGCAGGTGTAACATGCGGAGTACCCCATCTCTCCCAGATAGCATAATCAGGGAAGATATAATCAGCAAACATACTTGTTTCACCTATTGCCACATCATTTGCTATAAAAAGAGGTGTCTTTTTAAAATCAAGTATGGTTGACATGGAAGCCTGAGCTGCCGGATTGGAAAGCAAAGGAGTTCCCATGATGGTCATAAGGATTTTTATATTGTACGGATATGCATCATCCATTGATGGAATCGCCTCTTGATAAACATTGCCGGTATGAGGAAACCATGGTCTTTTTGCAGGATATCCATGCTTTTGGAAATATGTACTGTTTTCGTAGTATGAACCCTCTCTTGTTATCTTATGTCCAAAAGCTTTTGTTTTTCCAGGGAATGGATCTTTTTTGAGATTGAAAGGTCCACCATGGCTTCCATCTTCGTGGTAGTGTCCACCGCCGGCTATAAGTCCGCCGTTATAGTCGATGTTGCCCTGAAGCATATTTAGATAAATTACTGACATACCGTTATAGTATCCGTTTGTGTGTTGTACCGGACCTCTGTACATTTCTACAGCAGCTTGTCTTCCATATTTTGTATACTCTCTTACAACTTCTACTATATCATCTACTTCAAGTCCTGCTATCTTAGCCCACTCTTCCAGGCTTTTGCTCATAGCATACTCTTTTACCATCAAAAGCTCGGACTTGACTTTGATACCGTTTAATTCGCCTGAATAATATAAGTCACCTACAATAGGATTTAATTTGTCATTTACATCTACGGCTACAGGCTGTCCGTTTTTCATAACAACAAACTGATCATCACTTCCAATGCCAAGCTGACTAGCTCTTAGTTTTTTGCCAGGTCCCTCTTTGTCAAATGTTACCAAGTGAGTTGCACTTGTCCAACTCTCTTCACCGTTTGCTTTTGCTGCGGCTTTGTTGGCATTTTTCAAGAATGCTTTATTTATCTTGTCATTTTCAAACATCCATCTTATCATAGCGTATGCCAAAGCTGCGTCTCCACCGGCACGAACAGGCATCCACTTCCAGGCTTTTGCCGCACTTTTTGAAAATCTAGGATCAACAACAACTATCTTGCATCCCTCTTTTGTTACGGCATTTGTTGCCAAGTTTGCCATGATAGGAGGTCCGAAGTTTGCCTCTACAAAGCCTGTTCCAAAGTAGATAACCATTCTTGAATTTCTAAAGTCAGGCTTTAAGTGTTCGGCTGCCGGCTTCCATTTGCCTTTTCCAAGATATTGGCTTGTTATCTTTTTGTAGGCTATATGGTGAGATTGCTCACAAACGGTAGTATGCTCCATAAAGTTTATACTTCCGTATGCTGCTTTTTGCCATCTTTTTGCAAACTCTTTTCTACCATGCTCCATTCTTCCAGCAAGCATTAAAAACTGGTTGTTTTTAGGTCCAAGGTCAGGCTGGTCAGGGTCGATTAATTTATCTAAATGATCTTTATACTTCGCTTTAAAATCAGCAAGGCTCATTTTGCCTTTTCCGACATTCATAGCATCACCGGCCATAGCTTTTGCAAGTTTTGCGTCAGTTAAAGCTCTTACTTGTCTAAAGCCCTCAACTACTCTGTTTTCTTCGCCTGGAACATCGGCAAAAAGTTTTCCACCTTCAACGATTTCTTTTATTGCCTGGTCAAACGGTATAGTCTTCCATTTGTTTTCACCTCTTTTGCCGGCTCTTTTTAAAACCTTTACTACTCTGTATGGGTCATACATAGTTTGGATACCAGATTGTCCTTTCGGGCAAATACCCGCATCTATCTTTGCTCCTACTTGAACATCAGTTGAAGTAGGAATAGGGGAATTCAAGTTTTGAATAGAGTATGGGTTGCCATCTATTTTAACCGCAACACCATCTTCTATCTTAACTTTTATTGGGCAGTCTGTATGACACTGCAAACATACTGAATAGATTACATTTTCTGCATCATTTAACGGATAGTCTATCTTGCCTCTTCCAAAACCTTTAGAGTTTATTTTGGTTATCGCATTTCCGCAGACAGCCGTACCTCCAAGAAGAGCAGAAGTTTTTAAAAAACCTCTTCTATCCATGATTTTTTTATCTGTTTTATTAGTCTTCATTTTTCATCTCCTGCTGTTTGATATATCGGCAATACCGCTTTGCCTATCATAAATACTGCCATCACTATAGCAACGATAAATAGCAATACCTGCCACTCCATAATAGTCGGTAAGTATGAAAAGCTTAATTTGGCATTTACCCAGGCTTCAGCGATACCGGGGATTTCAGGGTCTAACATTCCGGGGATTACTATATTTAATCTAACTGCCAAAAAGCTACCTGCGATTAAAAGTCCGGCCAATGCTATAGCACCCGGTGATTTTGATTTGAATATCAGTAAAAATAGAGGAATAAGTACACCTATAAGAATATGAACTATCCAGAATGTATACCAATACTTGCCAAAAAGGATTTGCATCCAAAGATGACCCTCTCCAAATGCGGAGTAGAAAGTACCGACATACACTTCTGAAATCTCTAAAATTTCATCCAAAATCAAAAGTGCCAAAGTGGTTTTACCCAAAAATATCATCATTTTTGTAAACTCTTCTTGGTTTTGAGTAGGTCTCCATATATAAGCTACTGTAGCAAACAAAGCACCGCCACTTAAAAATGCGCCCGCCAAAAATACAACAGGAAGCATAGGTCCGTGCCAGTAAGGCTTGGCTACAGTATTTGCAAAAACTCCACCGACACCTCCGTGGAATGCAAATGCCAAAGGAACACTCCATATACCGAGTGCTATCAAGATAGTAGTTATATTTTTTCTCTTTTCACCTACAACCTGCTCTTTTCTGATAGCAAAATACAATTCAAAACACAAAGTAATAAAATATGCAGTATACAAAACTGCCATCCATCCCATCATTGAGTGAAGGTTGGGATCAAGTATTAGACTGAAAGCTCTTAAAGGATGACCAAGGTCAATACCTATCGCCATCATAGCTCCAACCAAAGTGGCAATAGCGACAAGAAGTGCCATTTTACCTACTTTTTTAACTGCTTCTATGTGAAAAACATAAGTCATAACTGATATCATCAAAGCTCCGGCGGACAAACCTATAAGCCAGATATATGATGCTACCCAAAGTCCCCAAGGGAAATATGAACCGTATCCGGCATGAACGTGACCGTTTGCAAACCTGTCAACGATACCCGGAAAGCCCCAAACTCCAAAACCGATTATCAATATCCAAACAAGGATGTTTCCCATTTTTTCTCTACTCATTTCATCCTCCTATTTTATGTAGTACACACTTGGGTGTGTTCCTACTTCTTCTTTCAATCTAAAAGTATTCGGTAAAGCTATAAGCTCTGAGATTAAACTTTTAGGATCGTTGGCATCTCCAAAATATGTCGCTCTTCCTATACAGGTTACTACACATTCAGGTAGCATACCTTTTTCTATTCTTGGAATACAGAAGTGACATTTTCTTGCATTGCCGATAGGTGACTCATCTTTTTTTCTCTCCCATGACTTGGCATACTCAAAAGATGCTTCATTTTCATATTTTTCAGCTTTTTCTTTACCTAGGAAAACCCCAGGTGCATCTGCCGCATCATCAACATACTCCATGCCAAAATCAAATGTTCTTGCATTGTATGGACAGGCATTGATACAGTATCTACAACCTATACACTGGTCATAGTCGATGATAACGATACCGTCAGGTCTCTTCCAGGTGGCTTCAGCAGGGCATACAGGAACACAAGGAGGCTCCTCGCAATGCATACAAGGTCTTGGAAGTGTAGTGTGTCCTACATTTGGATATGTGCCTATCTCTTCTTGGATAACAGGTCTGTATATAACTCCCGGAGGAAGTTTGTTTTCAGCAGCACATGAGACTGAACATGCATCACATCCCACACATTTTCTTAGGTCTATGACCATTTTCCAGTTTCTTTGTTCAATTGGTTTTTTGAGTGCTCTTTGAATATCTCTCATCATTCTGAGGATTTCATCTT
>CAZMKH010000067.1:0-6569 GCA_964566455.1 uncultured Campylobacteraceae bacterium
AGACTTTGGCATAAAAAAGGCAGAAAAAGTAATGTTACCATGCTTTTTGGTCATATTGAAAAGAGATCTCACAGGATTGATCATATGATGAGGATAAGAGAGCTTCAAGATGAAACAGGCGGTTTCAATGCTTTTATACCTCTTGTTTACCAAAAAGAGAACAATTACCTAAAAGTAGAAAATTTTCCAACTTCTCAAGAGATACTAAAAACTTATGCTATTTCGAGACTTGTTTTGGATAATGTGCCTCATATAAAAGCTTACTGGGTGACTTCCACTGTAAACTTGGCTCTTATAGCTCAAGAGTTTGGGGCAGATGATTTGGATGGAACGATAGAAAAAGAGTCTATCAATTCAGCCGCGGGAGCCAAAAGTGCAAACGGAATGAAACTTGATGAATTTATTCATCTTATAAAAGACAGCGGTTTTATCCCAGTCGAGAGAGACAGTTTGTATAATGAATTAAAGGTTTATAAATGATACTGATGATAGACAATTATGACAGTTTTACATACAACATCGTTCAATACTGCCTGGAGTTGGGGGCTGATTTAAAAGTTATTCGAAATGACGAAAAGAGCGTGGAAGAGATTGAAAAATTAAATCCTGAGAAGATTATCATTTCTCCCGGTCCAGCTACTCCTGATGAAGCGGGAGTTTCGCTGGAGTGTGTATCTTGTTTTAAAGATAAACTGCCTATTTTGGGTATATGTTTGGGACATCAAACTATTGCCCAGAGTTTTGGAGCCAAAATTGTAAGAGCCAAAAAAATGATGCATGGGAAAACTTCAAAGATAGTTATGAATGACAAAGAGACTGTTTTGTACAGTGGTATGCCAAAAAAGTTCACTGCAACCAGATATCATTCACTGGTGATTGACAAAGATAGCATAAATGACAATATAGAAGTTACTTCTTACAGTGAGGATGATAATGAGATAATGTCTATACAGATTAAAAATCGTCAAATTTATGGAGTGCAATATCACCCTGAATCTATTATGAGCGAACATGGATATAAAATACTGGATAATTTTTTAAGGGTTTAGGTTGAAAGATTTTAGCTCCAATCTTAAAAAAAGTATGTTTTTAAATGAAACATTTTTAATAAGTTTTGTTATATTTATCCATACTCTTCTTTTGCTGTATGGCATAAATACACTGAGTGTAAGTTACAATGAAGCTCAGATATTTTTCAATTCAACATCTTTCATTCACTATTTAGTTAAATTTTCTACCTCAATTTTTGGGCAAAATGATTTTGCACTAAGAGCGCCATTTCTGTTTTTTCACATTTTAAGTACGATTTTACTCTATAAACTGAGCAAACAATATCTAAAAAGAAAAAGTGACAGGGTTTTTGGAGTGATAGTTTATCTGTTGCTTCCTGGTACCAACAGTGCTGCTATTTTGGTAAACAGCGCAGAGATAGTTATATTTTTATCTTTGACATTTATATATCTTTATGAGATAAAAAAATATATTGTAGCTTATCTGATTTTATCACTTTCATTTTTGGTGGATAACTCTTTTTCTATCTTTTATTTGTCGCTTATTTTTTATTCTCTTTATAAAAAAGATAATACTCTTTTATATTTTTCTTTGATTTTGTTTGGAATAAGTATGTATGTCTGGGGATTTGATACAGGAGGGAAACCTAAAAATTATTTTATAGAAACCCTGGCAGTATACAGTGCCATATTTTCACCGTTGGTTTTTTTATACTTTTTTTATACCGAGTACAGAATACTTATAAAAGAGGATAAAAATATTCTTTGGTTTATTTCGTTTGTAGCTTTTATTTTTTCTTTGCTGTTGTCTTTCAGACAAAAAATAAGACTTGAAGATTTTGCACCGTTTGCTATCATAGCAACACCTTTGATGGTAAGAACATTTTTATCCAGTTATCGAGTGAGGATACCTGAACTTAGGAGTTGGCATAAGCTTTTCTTTATTATTGTGTTTGGCTCACTGGTGATAAATTTTATGCTTATTTATTTCAATAAACCTTTATATCTTGTTTTGGCAAATCCCAGAAAACATTTTACTTACAGATATGACTTTGCAAAAGAGATTGCCAAGAGATTAAAGAGTATGAATATCAAAGAGATATATTCAAATGACAGAGATTTGGCTCTAAGATTGAAATTTTACGGCATAGAAAGTGGGGGAGATTATCTATTGACTCAATATCCACAAAAAAATGGTAAAAGTGTTACGATAAGTTACTATAATAAACCTGTTTTTAAAGTATTTGTTTCAAAAATACACAAATAAATTAAAATTTCTCAAAAGTCCATTTAAAATTTGAATAATTATTATTATTTATTGTATAATCGCACAATATATTACTAAAAAAATAAGGAGCAGTTATGGCTCAAAGAGCAATACGCGAATATGACGGTAAAGCACTATTTGCAAAACACTGGAATGATTATTTCAGCGGTTTTGAGTATGGCTTTCAATCAGTCCTGGTAACCAGTGGAGATGAACTAAGAGAAAAAGCAAAAGAGCATGGTTTTGAATGGCTGAACCAAAAGCCTTTGGTTGCCAAGCCTGACATGCTTTTTGGAAAAAGAGGAAAAAACGGTCTTGTTTTGTTCAAAGTTGACAAACCAGGTGATGTCACACTTGAAGATGCCGCAAAATGGATAGACGAAAAAAGAGCTCATGAAACACTTTTGATATCCGGACAGGAAGGGTATCTTACACATTTTATAGTAGAGCCTTTTACGCCACATACGCAAGACCAGGAGTATTATATAGCTGCAACAACTGTTGGAGAAGATGATGTACTTTATATGTCTGCTGAAGGTGGAATGGAAGTTGAAGAGGGCTGGGGTGAAAAGGTCACCGAAGCGGTTATTCCTATAGATCTAAGCGATGCAGATATAAAGCATCTCATAAGAGCAAATGTTCCCCAGGATATTCCGGCAGATAAAAAAGAGGTATTTATAACCTTTGCCAAGCAGTTTTATAAATTTTACAGAGATTTAAATTTTGCATACCTGGAGATAAACCCGCTTGTTATGATAGAAAACAATATGCATATTCTCGATCTTGTTGCAAGACTTGATGATACAGCAGGTTTTATGATGAAGGACAAATGGGGAGATATAGAGTTTCCTACACCTTTTGGCATGGATAAAAAAAGTCCCGAAGAAGAAGCTATAGCAGAAGCTGATGCCAAAAGCGGAGCAAGTTTGAAACTTACCATACTAAACCCCATGGGGAGAGTTTGGACTATGGTAGCAGGCGGTGGAGCAAGTGTCGTTTATGCTGATACCATTGCAGATATGACTGATGTAAGTGAATTGGCAAACTATGGAGAGTACAGCGGTGGACCTACTACCGATGAGACAAGATTTTATGCCGAAACTATTTTTGATCTTATGACAAGACATAAAGATCCAAAAGGAAGAGACAAGATACTTATTATCGGAGGAGCAATAGCAAACTTTACTGATGTTGCAAAAACTTTTACGGGTATCATACAGGCTCTTGAAGAATATGCAGACAAACTTAAAGAGGTTGGAGTAAAGATTTATGTAAGAAGAGGCGGTCCAAACTATGAAAAAGGACTAAAAGATATAAAAGAAGCTGCTGACAGGTTAGGGCTTTATATAGAGGTTTATGGTCCGGAAACCCATGTAACTGATATAGTTAGAATGGCATTGGAGGAGAAATAAGATGGGTGCATTATTTACGAAAGATACACAGGCAATATTTTGGAACAATAACAAAAGTGCAATTCAAAGAATGCTTGATTATGACTATGTCATAGGCAGAGAAAAACCTTCAGTAGCAGCCATAGTTGCTCCAACTAGCAATAACAAATTTGATAAATTCTTTTATGGCAATGACGAGATAATGATTCCGCTTTACAAAAATACAAAAGAAGCAGCAAAAGATTTTCCAAATGCTGATGTACTGTTAAATTTTGGATCATTTAGAACAGCTTATAACGTAACTATGGAGGCCATAGGAATAGAGGGACAGTTTAAAACCATCATGGTAACAGCCGAGGGAATTCCAGAGAGAATGGCAAGGACTATGAACAATGCTGCCAGAAAAAAAGGTATAACAGTTATTGGTCCTGCTACAGTCGGAGCTATCGCCCCGGGAGCTTTCAAGATAGCAAATATCGGTGGAACTATAGAAAATATTATCAAATCAAAACTACACCGAGCGGGAAGTTGCGGGCTTGTTACAAGAAGTGGCGGTTTGTTTAATGAAATGTCAAATATCATTGCTTTAAATGCTGACGGAATTGCTGAAGGTGTTGCAATAGGTGGAGATAGATTTGTAGGCTCTACTTTTATAGATAATCTTCTTAGAATGCAGGATAACCCGCAGGTAAAATATATGATACTTCTTGGTGAAGTTGGCGGAACAGAAGAGTATAAAGTAATTGAGGCTGTTAAAGAGGGCAAGATTACCAAGCCTATTATCTCTTGGTGTATAGGCACTATTGCACAATATTTCAGTAGCGGGGTACAGTTTGGACATGCGGGTGCTAGTGCAAATGTGGACAGAGAGACTGCAATTGCAAAAAATAAAGCTATGAAAGAGGCAGGTTTTTATGTACCGGAGAGTTTCAATGACTTACCGAAAGTTATCCATGATGTTTATACAAAGCTCAAAAATGAAGGTGTTATAACAGAGATAGAGGAACCTGAAGTAAAAACTATCTCAAAAAACAGAAGATCTAAAAATTTTATATGTACTATCAGTGATGACAGAGGTGAAGAGGCAACTTATGCAGGTTTCCCTATAAGTTCAGTAGCCACACCTGATACCGGCAAGAGTATAGGTGATGTAATTGCACTTTTATGGTTTAAAAAACAGTATCCAAGATGGGCATCAGATTTTATAGAAACCGTACTTAAAACTGTAGCTGATCATGGGCCTGCAGTTAGTGGAGCTCATAATGCAAAAGTAACTGCAAGAGCCGGAAAGTCTGTTGTAGAGTCTTTGGTAACCGGACTTTTGACAATAGGTCCTAGATTTGGAGGTGCTATAGACGGAGCTGCAAAATATTTCAAATATGCCAATGACAATAATATGACTCCGGTTGAATTTTTAAATTATATGAAAAAAGAGGGTATTCCGATTCCGGGCATCGGACACAGGATAAAATCACTTAGAAATCCCGACAAAAGAGTAGAAGGGCTTAAAAAGTTTGCAAAAGAGTATTTTCCTGAGACTTCACTTTTAAATTATGCATTGGAAGTTGAACAGCTTACAACAAGTAAAAAAGATAATCTTATCCTAAATGTTGACGGCACCATAGGTATACTTATGGTGGATATGTGGAGAGCTCTTGGATACAGCGAAGAGGAGATAGATGAGTTTATAGAAAGCGGAACTTTAAATGCTTTCTTTATAGTCGGAAGAAGTATCGGTTTTATCGGACATGTGCTTGATGAAAAAAGACTTGCTATGCCTATGTACAGACACCCGATGGATGATATTCTTTATGATGTTGAAAAGGCTGAAGAGATATAAAAAATTTATGATATAATAGTAGTAGAGTTTTCTCTACTACTATTAAAGGTAAGAAAAATTGAAGTATAACAAAAACAAAAAATATGCTTTTACAATGTTAGAACTTGTTTTTGTTATAGTAGTTGTCGGTATTTTGGCTGCAACTATGGCTCCTAGATTTAGCAGAGATTCACTCGAAGAAGCTTCAGACAAACTCATATCACACCTCAGATATACAAAACATTTGGCAATGGTTGATGAAAAGTTTGATACAAATGATGCCAATTGGTATAAAGAGAGATGGCAGTTAAGATTTTCACAGACTGTAAGCGGTGTCAATGTATGGGCATATACTATATTTTCCGATATGTCAAATCATGACGGCAATCCAAATATAGCTGATGAAATTGCAAAAAATCCAACCGAATCAAACATGTATCTATCCGGTGGTTTCTCTGCCACGATACCGATAACCGATACAAGACGGGATAAAACTATGGCACTTGGTGAAACCTACGGTATAGAAGATGTGCAGTTTAACGGGGGATGCAGTGCAGCAAGAAGGATAGCTTTTGACTATCTGGGCAGACCGATAGCGGGAGATATTTCTACAAGTACCAAGCCCTACCAGTCAGATAGACTTTTAAGTAGTCAATGTCGCATAGTTCTTTGTAAAAACAGTCCGTGTGATGATAAAAATGTAACTATTGCCATTGAGCCGCAAACGGGTTATATTCACATTTTATAAATTCTTTTAAAAATTTAACCTCCCTTTAAGCATTCTTGCTATATAATTTCGTCCTTGTTTGAGAGAACGAGGCAGAAAAAGAGCTTTGAGCTTAACTTTTTCACGTTATTTAAAAACATATTAATGTCGATCTTTGAGAATCAATCAAGCGTCTTAGGCTCTTATATTTATATATAAAGTCAAGACATAAAAACGTTTAGTTTTTATTCTTGAGCCAACCATTTAATTAATTTTAAATGTTTAATGTTTAATGATGAATTATTTATAATTTAGAGTTTCACATTGAAAAACTCAACATTTTTTATGGAGAGTTTGATCCTGGCTCAGAGTGAAC